>NZ_JBISCC010000067.1:0-4001 GCF_044385915.1 Thalassobellus citreus
GCTTTAAAACCAGAATAGTGTCTAAAATAACCGCGTTGACAACTATTCAGTACATCAACAAGTTTATATTTGGAAGAAATATAAATAATATTAAAATCAGCATTATTTAAAATGCACAACGGTTTTTTATTAATGTTTATAGCACTTAACAGATTAGTTAATTTGTTCATTTTCGCAAAATCTTCATTAAGTCATATTCATTCCTTACCTCAAATCTTTTCTTAATTCAGCTGCACTAACTAATCGGTTATTTAGACTTTGGTTTTAAAATTTTACAATCTCTTTTTTTTTTATATTTTGTTATGCTTTTAGTTGTGTCTTGGACTTTCAGAAAAAGATACAGAACTAATCTTAAGTCCGATTATTAATGAAACAATATCAGTGTTATTAATGGTGTATTTATTATACACTAAAACCTCTTAGCACTTTTATCGAAGTAGAATGTCTTTCTTATTGTTCTTTAAGTTTTTCAGGATATATCTTCGCCATATCTACTCTTCCATATCCAAAAGGATAACTCTTGTATTGATTATCAGCTCCTGATATCATTTTATTAATCACAGCCGCTCCAGTCAAACTTGGATTCTCAGACCAAATTAATGCTGCCATACCAGCAGTTGAAGAAGTCGATTCGGATGAAGACCCTTTATGTCCCCAAAATTCTACAACAAAATCAGCAACACCAAAACATGAACGACACCAATCTGCATTGTTCAAATTTTCAGAGTTAGTTACTCCAGTAACAGAATAAGTGTTTTTGTAACGAGCGGGGAAACATGTAAGCCAGTCACCTATTAAATTACCTATTTTAGGAAAAGTTCCTGCAGCACAAAAAATTAATTTTCCTTTTTGGTGACATTTATCAATTGCTCTACTCATTGCTCTAGACCCAATTATTCCTCCTTGTGACATAGATATTATCTTAACAGAAGAGACAGTAGATAAATACTCAAAAGCTTTTATCACCCCCTTTTTATTAGGAGGCCAATCTATAAATACATAATTTGAACTTCTTACAGATATTAAATCTGCATTATATGCAATACCTGTTGTGCTTTTTCCAGAAGGGCCAGCTGCAATAGTTGCCATATTTGTGCCGTGTCTATATGTACTATTCTTTTTTATTGCCCAATTACCGTCATATTTAGCATTGCTTTTCCACCATTTTCTTTTGTATGTTCCTGTTTTTTCGAAAGTTCTGCTATGACTATTGTCTCCATTGGGGTCTCCATTTTCTCCAAATAATTTATCCTCCCTAACCATGCCATTATCGATAATAGCAATTTTTACTTTTTCTCCAGACAATCCTTCCTCCCAAGCATAAGAAATGTTATGACTATTAAATACTCCTTTAAGATAAGGTGTTTTTTGTAAAAATTTGATATCACTCAATTTTCTAATAGGTTCAGTTTCAAAACTAGCATACTCTTCCTCAGTATACATAGAGTATTCGGGTTCAATGAACTCTACTTTCTCCATCTTCATTAGCTCTAAAAATGTTTCTTTCTTTAATATTTTTACTGTTAAATACTTTAAGTTATCATTTATTTCAAAAACAACATCTTTTATTGGTTTTTTTTCTGAGGTAACTATGAAATCTATAATTTCTTTTTTTTCTGCATCATTATTAGATTCAAAATTCAAAAGAACAGTAATTAAATTATTTTCAGATAATTTTACTGCAGACCAAAGCTCTTCTTCATTAAGGTCACTCCAGTCAACCTTTCCTTTTTCTATAAAAATATCTAAAATTTTCTTGTTTATTTCCTCCTTAGAAAATATTTCCCCTTGAAACAAGGTGTTTTCTTGCTTGATAAATTCCTCTTTTTGACATGCGTAAAACACAAGTAAAAAAGAAATAATAATAATACGATATTTTTTCATTTTACTAATATACTCCTTTTTAACAACTCTAGCACTTTCAGCGTAAAAAATCTGCCCAGCGGCGAGCGACAAACATTATCACATAAACCCCATTGTTGAGATAATAATTTCATTTCTTCAGACAACTTTTTAAATTCATCTGATAGTTCTTTATAGTTTAGATCCTTTCCGTATGCATCAAAAATAACATCGTGAAAACAGTCTAATTCTGATTTACACTCATTACATATATAGTCTTTAAAATTTCCAATATTTGAGCAATTATTTGATAAAGGAGAATTACATATTTTAAAAGATTTTGATGATGCCCCACCAAAATATGCAATTTTTTTATTTTCGTTATTTGAAAAATAACTCATTCCTGTGCCTTTTTTTTCTTCGCTCATATCTGATCGGTTATTTATACTTTTAATTATTAGTTATCTTATTCATTTTCGGTAAATCATCGTTAAGTTCCTTCGTCCTTACCTCAAATCTTATCTTAATTCATTATCACTAACTAATCGGTTGTTTAGATTTTGCTATACTTCTTTGAAACTTAAAACTACATCTAATAATTTAGTATAAAATTCTTTTGTTCCCCAAAAGTGTTTATTACCAAAACTATCATTATCTGATTTATGAAAATAATTTATTATTTCTTGACACAATTCTTCAGCATCTTTTGTTTTTATATAATAAAACCCGTTGTGCATTATGATTTAAAAGAAAAAAGTTGTCCATATTACTGATAATCAGTAAATTGTTTTAGCGATAAAACATTAAACATGAACAACTTAAATGCAAATTACGAAAGAATATTGGAAGTATTAAGAAAAATATCAAAAGAACAACTTTTAAGCTATCAAAGGCGAGAACCCAAGTTTAGTGATCTGGAACTTATTAGTTTGAGCTTGACTGCTGAGTTTATGGGGATAGACAGTGAAAATGACTTGTTCAGAAAGCTTCCAAAAACGATATTGACAAAAATAGAACGAAGCGTATATAATAGAAGAAGACGAAAATTAGCTGATAACCTCAATAATATTCGGTTAAAGTTAGCTTCTCATTTTAATGAGTTTGAAGATTATTTTATTGTAGATAGCATGCCCTTAGAGGTTTGTAAATTATAACGAAGCTCTCGTTCGAAGATTTGTAAAGAAGATGATTATGCATTTCCAGATAAAGGCTATTGTGCAGCACAGAGTTCTAATTATTACGGTTATAAACTACACGCTGTTTGTTCTGTAAATGGTGTTTTTCAAAGTATTGATTTGAGTCCTGCTTCTGTACACGACATCAATTACCTTAAGGATATTAAGATGCAAATAAGCGATTGTACATTAATTGTAGATAGAGGCTATCTATCAACACAAATACAGCTCAACTTATTTGAAACCTGTAATATAGCACTCAATACGCCTATGAGAAGGAATCAAAAAGATTACAAAAAACAACCTTATTTATTCAGGAAAAAGAGGAAAAGAATAGAGACACTATTTTCACAACTATGTGACCAATTTATGATAAAACGTAATTATGCTAAGTCTTTTCAAGGCTTTAAAACCAGAATAGTGTCTAAAATAACCGCGTTGACAACTATTCAGTACATCAACAAGTTTATATTTGGAAGAAATATAAATAAT
This sequence comes from Thalassobellus citreus, assembly GCF_044385915.1. NCBI lineage: Bacteria > Pseudomonadati > Bacteroidota > Flavobacteriia > Flavobacteriales > Flavobacteriaceae > Thalassobellus > Thalassobellus citreus. Next base: position 3,510 of record NZ_JBISCC010000067.1, read on the forward strand.
ATTAAAATCAGCATTATTTAAAATGCACAACGGGTTATTATTATTATTATTATTATTATTATTATTATTATTATTATTATTATTATTATATAAAGATAAAGAGAAACAACATCACAAATTAACTAAAAGTATTAACTGGCAAGTACAACAAATAAGTGTTTATAACGAAAAACTGAATTGTTTTAAGCCTGAAAATACACGTTAATTAATTTCGCTTATTTAAAATGATGCATACTTAATGCCAAAAACGATGGTTTATTAGAACATCTAGTTTTTTTTTTTAACCGCCACAGGCGGTTATTATTTAAGTCCTGCCACCCTTAAGGGATGGCAGGATAAAGTACCAAAGGAAACAAATAAACACAAAGTATCAATCCTTTATGCAACGAACGCTAAGACCATAAGAAAGTTCCATATGAAAAACGCCGCTATCATCTAGTGGAAAGACCTGCATAGTATCTGCACCTACAAAACTACCACTACTATTATACG
>NZ_JBISCC010000041.1:0-716 GCF_044385915.1 Thalassobellus citreus
CAGAAACCCAATTACTAAAAATAGCTTCAAAAAAAGACTGCTCAGATTCCTTTTCCAACAGAATAATTCCAGATTCAGTTTTCAGAATATTATTAATTTCTTTTCTTGTCATTTTTTTCGTTTCCGCAATTGTTTACAACGGTTGTGTATAAGGATAGTGCGTTTTTGTGTCCGAGGATTTTCCGCAGGAAAATCAGAGTGACCAAATACGCACTATTTTTTTGATTAAGGAATAAATTTAAGCATTATTCCTTATACTTTGTTGCCCACAGTAGATTATTTTCAGAGTTTTCTTATTCCGTTTTCAGAGATTGAGTGAGTTCAGTTGTTTTTTTTAATCCGCAAACTTATTCAATTCCGTTTGAGTGATTAATTCCGTAATTTGCTAAATTCCGTACACACTTTAGTTTTTTAATTCAGATTTGGATTCCGTAAACTTGCTAAAAAGTCCGATGTGATTTTTATTCAGATTTGAGTAAAAATTCAGCGCAATTAATTCAGTGTTTTATTCCGCTAAATTTTGTTTTTTTTAATTCCGATTTACTTTCTGCTGAGTGCGTTTCGCTATTGTGGGCAACGGTTATGCATATGGAAAGTGCGATTTTGTGTGCGAGGATTTTCCGAAGGAAAATCAGAAGCAAGCAAAGAAGCAATAACCATAAGATTAAGTACTAAAATAAGCATTTTTGATATGCGATGTTGGGTTTTAGTGCTTT
>NZ_JBISCC010000060.1:0-384 GCF_044385915.1 Thalassobellus citreus
ATCTTCATTATCAGTAATAGTAACATCAAAGCTACACTCAGCAGTATTTCCAGCAGCATCAGTCACACGGAACGTATTAGTAGTTGTCCCTACTGGGAATAATGAACCAGAAGCTAAACCAGCAATTTGAGTAGTAACAGCACCAGTAGAATTATCAGTTCCAACAGGAGTTGTATAATTAACCACAGCACCGTCAGCACCAGCATCTACATTTTGAGGAATATCACCAGGACATACAATCTCAGGATCTTCATTATCAGTAATAGTAACATCAAAGCTACACTCAGCAGTATTTCCAGCAGCATCAGTCACACGGAACGTATTAGTAGTTGTCCCTACTGGGAATAATGAACCAGAAGCTAAACCAGCAATTTGAGTAGTAAC
>NZ_JBISCC010000065.1:0-662 GCF_044385915.1 Thalassobellus citreus
AATCTAAAAGAAATACGAACTGAGATCAAACGCAGGCATGACCTGACTATGAAACAATTCAAACCCAAATCTTTTGATGATTATATAAAATCCATGCAAGCCAATGGAGTAAAAGTCATACCAACAATAAATAATCAAAACAAACTACAGGGCTTTCGGTTTGAGTTTGATGGTCACAATCTTAAAGGTAGCGAGGTACATCGCAATATGTCTCTTGGGAATATTGGAAAACAAATGTCAGGAATAAATGGAGCAAACATATTGAAAGAAAACAATGTAAGTATCAAACTGGCTGGTAAAGTGGTTGACCTAACACCGAACCTAGCTTTAAAAATCACCAAATTCATTATTAAAAGAGCTATTGATAAAGGGGTGGGCATGGGATATTAAAAAAACAGAGTAATTATGACAAAACTTGAAGAACTAACAGCCTTATTGGTTAATGAAATCAATGACTTTAATAATGGTATTGAGAAACTAGAAAACATTAATGAACAGTTAAAAGAAACTAAAATTAAAATGGAGATATCCGAATACAAATCTATAATTGAATCACATCAACAACAGATGAAGTTTCATAAAGAAACATTAGAAGGTTTTGAAATTCGGTTTAATAACAAAATAAACCAAGCTAAAATGTATCCTACTTGGGCAGTGGTGGT
>NZ_JBISCC010000091.1:0-8667 GCF_044385915.1 Thalassobellus citreus
ATTTGATATAGAATAGCAGCTTTCAAAGCTCCTAAATGAACTCCAAAATAGATGTCTTGAAAAATTACATTTACTAATATAGTTGATGTAAATAAACAGCCAATAATTCGAGTTTTTTTGATAAGAATAAGAATTCCACCAATTATTTCAAAAATCCCTAAAGTCATAGCAAATGATTTTGAATAACCATAAAAAGCCCACATTAATTCCATTCCACTTAATTCTGAAACAGTTTTGTCAATTTCAGCAGCTCCATCAAATTGAATTAATTTAGCTCCTCCATAAATGAACATTGCAAAAACGATAATCCAACTGATGGCATTTTCAAATATTTCTATTTTATCTTTTTTATTCAAATTCATTTCTTTTTGAGTTCAGATTTTTGCTTGTTGCCAACGGTTACGTATAATATTAGTGGCGCGTTTAAGCACTAAATTAATAAATAGAAACTTGCCAGCGGAAAATTCCGCAGGAATTTTCCAAGTAGGCTAGAACCAGCCATTAATTTTATACTTTGTTAGCCACTGTGTTTTTATTCAGTTATAAATTCGTTTTTATTTTCCTTAATATATTTAATTCTTAAATCTCCAATATTTTCCGATTCATAAAATCGGTAAAACTCTGTATCCATATCGTTTAAAGGATTCTCATTGTAAGATTCGCTAAAACTTTCTATTGTTCCGTCGTCAAATTTCTCAAGACGTTCTTTATTCTCAATATATATTTTATTCGCTCGTTTAGTCAAATCAGAGAACTTCTCCGCTCCAATTGTTTTAAATCCAATTTCTGCCATTTCCGCAAATTGCCCACTTGAATTGAAGTAGAATTGATTAAACCCACCATTATTAACTTCTGCTTCCAGCCACCAAGTTGAAAAAATAGCTTGTTGTCCTTTGGTCAATTTTGATATTTTATCTAAAGTATATTGTTCACCTTTTTCAAAGTTGGTATTAATATTGTCTAAAATTGTCTCTTCCAATTTAATGTCAGGAATTGTTTCTAAAATTTCTTTAGTCAGTATTTTATAAATTTTTCGGTTATTATGTTCTTTAATGCTTTTTTCGATAAGTAAATCCAATTCAGATTTTTCCTTATTCGACTCGTTTTTTCCTCTGCAACCGAAAAAACTTAAAATAGAAGTTAGAATCATTATCGTTATTATCTTTTTGCTCATTGGTTGGTTACATTGTGGCTAACGGTTGTGTATAAGAATAGTGCGTTTTTGTGTCCGAGGATTTTCCGCAGGAAAATCAGAGTGACTAAAAATGCACTAACCTTTTGATTTAGTAATAAAATTAAGCATTATTTCTTATACTTTGTTGTAGCTAGTTTTTTTCTTTTTTCAATTCTTTTTCTCTTTTCCGTTTTTCCTTTTTTAGTCTTTGCTTTTTAGCACTTTCAGTTTCTATTTCAAAAACTATTGGCATTGAGTATTTTTGGCTAATTGTCTTTCCATTGTATTTGGCAGGAGTCATTTTAGGAAGTAAGCTTAATACTCTAATAGCTTCTTTTTCAAATAATGGATGTACAGAACGGGCTTTTATGTCAGTAACATTTCCTTTCTTATTGATCGTAAATATTGTCAGAACTTTTATTTTATCTCCACCTTTATAGTTTAGTTGTTTTGCTATACTGTCTAATCTGTCTCTATTATCAATATTAAAAGATTCAGAAACTTTTTCGGAAACATTAGTTTGTCCAAAAAGGAAATTCGTAAATATCAGAAGTATAATAATTAATAGGTTTTTCATTTTTCTCAAATTAGCTACAACGGTTGTGTATAAGAATAGTGCGTTTTTGTGTCCGAGGATTTTCCGCAGGAAAATCAGAGTGACTAAAAAAGCACTAACTTTTTGATTAAGAAATAAATTTAAGCATTATTTCTTATACTTTGTTGTAAGTAGTGCTTTTTTGCTTACTTGCTCAATTTTAGTATTCGGAATGCTCCTTGAATTACCAATGCAAAAACGATTATTCCGATAATCAAATCAGGTCTACTCGAACTCAACCAATTTACCAAAATTCCAGCAATTATTACTCCCAAATTGATAATCACGTCATTGGAAGTGAAAATCATACTTGCTTTCATATGCGCTTCTTCTTTACTCTTTGACTTTTGCAAAATGTAAAGACAAATTCCGTTTGCGATAAGTGCAAAAATCGAAACGGTAATCATTGTCGAAAAATCAGGAAGTTTCTCGTCTCCGAAGAATCTTCTTAAAACTTCTACAAATCCAATAATCGCAAGCGTTATTTGAAAATATCCAGCAAGTTTGGCAATCCGTTTTTTCTTTATTACTGTTCCGCCAACCGCAAACAAGCTAATTCCGTAAACAAAACTGTCTGCAAGCATATCTAAACTGTCTGCAACAAGTCCTATTGATTTTGAGATAATTCCTGTTGTCATTTCGATTATGAAAAATGCGAAATTTATTGCAAGTACAGACCAAAGTAGCTTTTTCTGATTTTCACTTTCTTTAAATTCCGTTTGGTCAGTTTGTTCCGTTGAGATTTTCTTTCCGCCTAAATTCAGTTCGATAACTGACTTTTCTATTTGGTCAATTTCTCCGCTGTGAAAAACGATCAATTTTCGATTCGGAATGTCAAAGTCCAAATTGGCAATACTTGAAATTCCGTCCAATTTCATTCGGATTAAATTTTCCTCCGATGGACAGTCCATTTTGGTAATTTCAAATATTGTTTTGTTCATTCAAATTCGTGGTTTTAGGCATTACTTACAACGGTTACGTATAATATTAGTGGCGCGTTTAAGCACTAATTTAGTAAATAGAAACTTGCCAGCGGAAAATTCCGAAGGAATTTTCCAAGTAGGCTAGAACTAGCCATTAATTTTATGCTTTGTTGGCTGTAGTGTTTTGTTCCGTTATATATTTTATTCTTCAATTACTGGAGGTGATGCAGTTTCGTGCGCATAAGTTATTCTCCATTTATTATTTAATTTATTAAAAAGCATAGTTCCGACATAAGAGTCAAAATTCATTTTTTCGCCTGTTTTGAGTATAATTTCCGCTTTTCCAATCCAAGTGTAGAGCACAAGGTCTTTATTCAGGAATCTATACTCTTCTTTAATAGTTGTTTGATTATATGCTGTAAATTGCTTGAAAGATTTTATTCCGTTAATTTTAAAATTGTCATAATTATCTATTGAACCATCTGGATTGACAACCATAAACTCTGATGAATTCAAATAAGGCTCTATGGCAGATTGGATATCAACTTTTTCCGCACTTTCAATTATCATTTTTGCTACATTCGAAATTTCTTTTTTTGCAATTTCTTTTTCTTTTTCAGTCCATTCAAACTCTGTGGATTGATTTTGACAAGAAGTCAAAGTCAAGAATGAGAATAAAATTATTGTTCCTGTAAAAATCAGAAATGAAGATAGATTATTGGTTAGTTTCATAAGGTTATTTTTTTTGCCTACTCTAGTCGGTTTTCGGCTTTCTCCGTTTATTTTATCCAATGGATTAATTTAATATGAAAGGCTAATTTTACATTACAGCCAACGGTTACGTATAATATTAGTGGCGCGTTTAAGCACTAATTTAATAAATAGAAACTTGCCAGCGGAAAATTCCGCAGGAATTTTCCAAGTAAGCTAAAACTAGCCATTAATGTTATGCTTTGTTGTAGAGCGTTTTTCATTTCATTTCGTATATTGGAATACTCTCTTTAGAATCAGAAATTAGTATTGCATAATCTAAAAAATCTAAAGTTGACATTCCTTTTACTGCTTTTCCATTCGATTTTTCATCTTGCATTATAACCTCAATTAAATCAGGCTCATTTTCTGCATAAGGTGAATCTTTTTTATTTAAGCGAAATAGTGTTTTATCGGATACTTTACTGTCTTTTAAGTTTTGAATACCTCTAAAAAATTCCTTTTCATAATCTCCAATTCCAAAACCTGCTTCAACAGTATAACCTGTATAATTTCCTTCTTTGTCATAAAGTTCATCCCAAACTACTTTGCTATCTGTAAAATATCCAATAACAGATAAAATGTTATCCTTATCATAAACTTTATTTTCAATCAATCTAGTGAAAAAATAAGGGTAACCAGATTGCCCTTCTCTTGATTTTTCTATGTGAGAGAAACCCATTCTCAAGTATTGAGGATGTTTTTTGAAATTGTAAATGGAATCTAAAGAAAGGTAATTATTATACATTATTTTATCTCTGTCTCTATATTCATTTGAAAAATCAAATGATATTTTCAGGTTTCTTATTATGTGTTCAAATTCTGGTTTTCCATTAATATATTTTTGGTATTCACTTTTATTATTATCATAATCAGTTACAAAACTTCTCAAAATTTTGTAAGAGTAACTTAAATCACCTAATTCATAACTAGTTGTGTCTATTTTAACCATTTTACGAATTTCTTGAATAGGTTTCCGTTCGTTTTCTGACTCATTTATTAATTCTAAAATATGTTTGGAAACGTACTTGTAATTTACTTGAATGTCAATCCCTACAATATTTAGTTTGTCTTTTATTGGAAGTTTGTCATTTATCTTTTTTAACTCTTGCCATTTTTTATATACTTCAATTGTTCTTTCTTGTGGTACACGAATTCCATATAAAGTGACTAAATCGTTTAATAGGATTGTATCTCCATTTTTTAAATATTCATTAAAATAATGTGCAATACTAAAATCTGTTTCAGGAAGATAATATTTAATTGATTTATTCTTTATAAGAGATTTCAAAATTTCTATTTCAGCATCTTCAGTTTTAGAACTTCCGTGATAAGCACCAAATCCAATTATTTTGAAATCTTTTTGAGGAAAGTCGAAATCGGATGAAGTTAAGTCAAATCTATTTTTTTCTAAATAACCTGTTTTGGTTTGTGTACAAGATTGTAAAATCACAAAAGTTAAAAGTAAAATGAATATTTTTCTCATTGTTATTATTTCTTATATAGACAATCGTTTTTTCAAGATGTTACAATTTAGTTAGGATGTTTCTCCTAATGCTCTACAACGGGTGTGTATATGGAAAGTGCGACTTTGTGTGCGAGGATTTTCCGAAGGAAAATCAGAAGCAAGCAAAGGAGCAATAACCATTTGATTTAGCACTAAAATAAGCATTTTTTATATACGATGTTGGGTTTTAGTGCTTTTTATATCAGATAAATATTTTTATCAGTTTGTTTATTTTGTCAAATATTGTTTCCGCAATCTGGCAAAAGTCAGACGTTTTATTTGTCCGATTTTATTTTGTTCCGCAAACAAACTCAAAAGTCCGCGATAATTTTAGTCCGCGTTTTTATATTCCGTAAACTAGCTTAAAGTCTGTTTGTTTATTCTTTTGTTTTTTGTTTTCTCCCAATGAGGAAATACAAAATAGCTCCAAAAAAGTTTGTAAATAAAACAACTAATAACCAAACAATTTTATTGTTTCCAGTAAATTCGTTTTTTAATATGTCGACAAGAGCAATAATTGTTGGTAAAATTCCAAATAATATTAGCATCATTTGCCAAACTCCAATCATTCCTAAATAAATCATTTTCTCGTTTTTTTGTTGTTAGTTCATTTTTTTTTAGCATTAAACCCAACGGTTACGTATAATATTAGTGGCGCGTTTAAGCACTAATTTAGTAAATAGAAACTTGCCAGCGGAAAATTCCGCAGGAATTTTCCAAGTAAGCTAAAACTAGCCATTAATTTTATGCTTTGTTGGCAGTAGTTATTTCTCTTTAAAATTCATTTTCATTTCATTAATTATTGGCGGAATTAATATATAATCAAATCTTTTCAATTCCGTTTTCAATTTTGAATTGAGTTTTATTTTTTCTTTGTAGCAATAATTGATTAGTTCATTATTACTAAATAAAGTCCATTCGTTTTGTCTCGCTTTTTCTAAAATTAGTTTTAATGGATTGTCACTTTTTAAATCGTCTATAATTTCATTGTTTTCTCCCTTGTAAAAACGAGGAATACATTTTAATGAAGTCGATTTAGTTTGATTAAAGTAAGACAGTTCCTCAATCAGATTTCCAATATCGTAATAGCCAAAATCATTTAGTCCATTAGACAAATGAACTGCTCCCATTTTCACAAAAACTTTAGGCAAAGTATCATTACTATTTGCTTTTCTGTAATACTGACTGAAATTAGTCTTTAAATTTCCAATTCGACCATTCCAACTGTTACGGTACAAACCATTGTCGTTTGATTGGTATATAGACCAAGATTTCTTTAAATCAGTTATTATTTTTTGGACTTCAGGATTATTTTGATCTGTTGATTTAAAAAATGCATCTATTTCAGTTGACTTTTGATAATTCTCAAATATCTTATAGTTTTCGTCAGCCCAATATTTTTTAAATTCAGTCAACATATATTTATAAGCAAGTTGATAATGTTTTTTTACTTTTTTTTGGTCGGCAGAAAGCTTAAGTATTTCTTTAAATAAAAAAAATTGAGCATTTAAGTACTCTTGGTCAATTCCCCAAATCTGGAATTTAAGATTAAGAGCAGTTTTTAAAAATGTTTCATCTTCTTTACCGTCAAAAAACGGAATTGGAATTTCACCTGTTAATTTGTAATAATCAGTATTGAAATCATATAATTGTCCTTTTTCGTGAATTTCTGCAACTAATGCATTTGCACTATTTGGTCCAATTTCTACGGCAAAATGTTTGAAATTATTGTCAGCAAGGATTGGTAACAAACTATTTGAAAAAATTGAAATTTCAGAAGCGAAATGCTGTTCTCCCAACAATACAAATTGACTTTCTGAAATTCTTTGTTTCAATATTTTGACTCCATTTCCAATAAGAGTGTTGTTTTCAATTTTAAAGTAATATGTAAATTTATCAATGTCAAAAGATGATAATTCCTTTTGTGAATAAATTAAACTTGTGAGGAATAAACTTATGAGTAATAATGTCTGTTTCAATCTAGTTATTTTAAAATTACTGCCAACGTGTTCGTGTATGGTTTCGTGGTGTTTGGTACTAAGATAGCAAAAAGGGAATAACGTGCAGGAAATCCGTTAGGATTTCCTAAATAGACTTTAACTGACTCCACCATGAACTATACACGTTGTTGTGTGAAGTACATTAATTGTAAAATTTTATAAGCGTATATAAATAGAAAAACCAAATAATAAACCAGACTATCATATACCATGTTATCTTCTTTGAATACCAAATAAATGATAAAAATAATACCGTATATATTAACAACCAGGGAATCATATCAGCTAGTCCAAATAAGTTCAAGTCAACCAAAAAGTTCCCCGTGAATCTGTCTATCGATGGTTGCATTAGACAAAAAGTCCCAAATAGAATAAAAATCCTATGTTTCTCAATGTCTTTAATCCTTTTAAGAAATCCTTGGGATACAAGAAAAACACCTAAAATCATTTGAGCCTTGGCACTATTAATCATAATTAATTGAGCCGGGTCAGATTCATAAGGGAAAAGATGAAGAAAAATAACGCTCAAGACCATGGAATAAAAAACAATTATTCCAAAAAGCCCAAGTTTCATGTGAAATGCAGGTTTTTTGGAGCTAATTAACAAAGGTTGGATTACCAATAAGGTATACCATGTGAAAGCTAAAATTCCATGAATAATAAATTTTGGCACATAATTGGTTTCCTGTTCAATATTGGTCAACCAATTATCAGAAAATCCACCAACCATTAAAATCCAAAAAACTAAAGAAATAATTAAGCTATAGTTTTTTCTAATTATTTTCATGTTGTTCAGATTCTTTCAGTATTGCACTCAACGGTTGTGTATAAGGATAGTGCGGTTTTGTGTCCGAGGATTTTCCGCAGGAAAATCAGAGTGATTAAAAAAGTCACTAACCTTTAGATTAAGAAATAAATTTAAGCATTATTTCTTATACTTTGTTGGGGCATCGTTTTTTATGTTAAAGATTATTAATTAAATAAACATATTCTATTATTTTTTTAATAGTCTGAAAATAGTTGAATTTTATTCTCGTATGTCAGTTTCTCATTTTGAATGAATACAAATTTCCTTAATCCATTTTCAAGTTTTGATAAATCTTTATGGTTATTCACATTATCTGCGACATAGAAAGTGTAAGTCTCTTTAAAAAGAACAAATTGACACATTATATGGGATTGATGTGACAATATAGAGTCTCTATAAAAACTGATTTTAATAATATTTTTATAGTCTATGGTTTTATCAATTACTTTTCTAATCCAAGGTTTTTTTATCCAGTGAATGTAAATTTTATCATCAGTCAATGCGAATTCAATCTCGCCCGAAGAAGCGAATAAAAATCCTAAAACGGCAATTAGATCTAAACCGAACATTATTGTAATTGCAAGAGAATTAAAGGAAAAAATAAAAATAGTTATAATAAATCCAATAGAAATAAATATAGCAGTAGAATAAATACAATATATAAATTCAAAAGTTTTTATTCTGTGTTTTATTTCCATAATTATTATAAAATCTATTAAGATGTTTATGTCTTCTTGTTTCAATAAAGTACTATCCTCTAAATGTGCCCCAACGTTTATGTATAAGAATAGTGCGGTTTTGTGTCCGAGGATTTTCCGCAGGAAAATCAGAGTGACTAAAAATGCACTAACCTTTTGATTTAGGAATGAATTTAAGTATTATTTCTTATACTTTGTTGTACAACGTTTTT
>NZ_JBISCC010000096.1:0-3455 GCF_044385915.1 Thalassobellus citreus
CTGAAAAACAAGAATCAAAAACAAATTCAGATGATATTATGAGACTGTGGTCTCTGCCGAACATAATTGGAAAAAAATTAAATGTAAATGATGTTTGTGACTGGTTAGTTACTTACAAAAATGAAATTCCACTTTGGATACAAATTGAATCGACTATTGAGGAAAATGTTTTGAAATTATTAATAAGCAAAAGGTTTCGGAAAATAAAAATAGTTGAAGAATGGCATAAATCGAATGAATATAAACCTATACGGAATGAAAAAACGCCACACAACAAAGCATAAAATTAATGGCTAGTTTTAGCTTACTTGGAAAATTCCTGCGGAATTTTCCGCTGGCTAGTTTCTATTTATTAAATTAGTGCTTAAACGCGCCACTAATATTATACGTAACCGTTACTTGCAATTTAAACCAACAATGAAAAAAGGAATTTTAATAACAATAATTGGAGTTTTAATTATCGGAATTGGATATGTCGGAATTGAAATGTTTGACTTTGCCAAAGGAGTAAAAGAAGATATTCCAAAAAACATTGAGAATTTTAAAAAAAACGAATCAATAAAGCTAACTGAATCGGAAACCGAACAGAAACTTGACACTCTGAATATTGACAATTACAATCTTGTATTTTTTCATCCAAATGAAACAGAATTTGAAGATTTACTCAAAAAATACGGAGAAGAAAGTGATGGACTTTATGAAGTAGATTCTGATTTTAGTTTTTATACAAACAAAGTTTATGACTCAATCTCGAAAACGAATTTAAAAGTTATAATAGCAACGAAAAGAATAATAAAATACTCAACTAAAAACGGAATTAAATATCTTGACCGACTAAATAATGAAGAACATCCTTATGGAATCATATTTAATAATGTGAAATGTGAGCCGAAAATCGAATTCGGAGTTATGACAGACATCGGAATTTTTCAAGAATTAACGGAATATAATAAAAACTGCAAGTAACAAAGTATAAGAAATAATGCTTAAATTTATTCCTAAATCTAAAGGTTAGTGCGCATTTGGTCTCTCTGATTTTCCTACGGAAAATCCTCGGACACAAAATCGCACTATTCTTATACACAACCGTTGGCAACAATATAAAAAAAGCGTAAAATTGACTTTTGGAATAGCACAATATACTAATCTAACTCAAGAACAAAACAATTGGATAAATGACCTTTCAATTGATTTTAAGTCGTTTTTTGAAAATCGGAATTACGGAAAAGACCTAAATGAATTATATTTTGGACTAATAACTGTTAAACCAGAGTTTGACCAATTTTTCAAGAAAAAAAGACCTGTTTATAGACCTGGAGAAAGGACTTCTTATGTAGACGGAATTGAAATAAAATCAAATAATTGTGCAGAAATAAAGTGCAAACTTGATTTTGGCAAAGTTTCTGAGCTTAAGAAAACAGAGTTAATTGAAAAAGTTTGTGAAGAATTATTAGCGGAATCTGAAAGTCTTACTCGAATGTCAAAATTAAAGAATTTTGATTTTAAGTCATTTAAATCGGACTTTGAAAATTATATGATTGATAAAGGATATTTAAAAAAATAGTTATGGAATTAAAAGAATTTGTGGCAGAAAGTATAAAACAAATTGTAGATGGTTTAGTGGAGGCTAATGACTATATTTTGGAAAAAACCAATAGTTCGGAAGGAGTCAGAAGCGATTACAAAAAAATTAATTTTGACGTTGCAGTTACTACAAATGAGGGTGAAAAAGATAAATTGGGTGGTGGAATCTTTATTGCCCAAGTTTTTAAAGCTGGTGCATCTTCTGAATTGACGAGTGTAACATCAAATACAAGTCGCATTCATTTTGAGGTTTTAGTAAATACATCAATGAAAAAAGGATAAAAATACTGTTGCCAACAAAGCATAAAATTAATGGCTAGTTTTAGCTTACTTAGAAAATTCCTGCGGAATTTTCCGCTGGCAAGTTTCTATTTACTAAATTAGTACTTAAACGCGCCACTAATATTATACGTAACCGTTGCCCACAAGCTGAAAAAAATCCAGAATGACAGGAATATTAGCCCAAATTATTACAATTACATCTTTCGGAAATGAATATCTAAAAAATGGAAAGCTAACAGATTTTTATCCTCAAAACTCTACTTTCCAACATTGCGATTTTGTAGACTTTAGAGAAATGAAAAAAAAGAATATTTTCAGTTCTAAAAAAGAAATTACGGTATCAAAAAATCCAATTGAATGGTTTGAGTATTTAAAGTCTAAGAATTGTAAAAAACTTCGACTTTTCTATCAAACAGTTAAAGAAGATGACCATAAAATGGCTGGATTTGTTGGAGGTGGCGGAAACTGGTTTATAGAAACGATTTATTCAAAACATTCTGATTTTTGGATAAGTAGATGGAATCACGATAAGAATTTGATCGAAAAACCTTGGCAAGTCACTTACGGAAAAGCAATTGAAAAACGACCAATTATAAATCAACAATTAGATGTAATTCGAACAAGAGAAAATTTAAAAACTTGTCTCGAAAAAATAACTGACTTTGCTTATAAAGAAACGACAGAGAATTGGGGAAAAATATTTGAAACAGCCAAAGGAACTCTAGAAAGCGAAAATCCTGAATCTGACTTTTATCACAATGACTTAATTTGTTGGAATAATTATGATTTACAAAATCGACAATTATTAATGTCTGCAAGTAAAGCATTTGTTTTTGGCGGAATGGGTTCCTGGAATGATATGGGATTTGAAAAAAAAGAAATTGACGATAATTATAATAAACTATCGACGGAATTATATAAATCAATGATGGAATCAATAACGTGTGCGATAAATAAAGACAAATTTGAATAAAGCCAGTGGGCAACAACGTGTATAATTAATGGCTAGTTCGAGCCTACTTACGAAAATCCTCGCGGATTTTCTATTCAGTATTTATTTACTAAATTAGGTACTTAAAACACACCACTAATCATACACAAGACCGTTGGCAACAAGCAAAAATCAAAACTCAAAAAGAAATAAATTTGAATAAAAAAGATAAAATAGAAATATTTGAAAATGCCATCAGTTGGATTATCGTTTTTGCAATGTTTATTTATGGAGGAGCTAAATTAATTCAATTTGATAGAGCCACTGAAATTGACAAAACTGTTTCAGAATTAAGTGGAATGGAATTAATGTGGGCTTTTTATGGTTATTCAAAATCATTTGCTATGACTTTAGGGATTTTTGAAATAATTAGTGGAATTCTTATTCTTATCAAAAAAACTCGAATTATTGGCTGTTTATTTACATCAACTATATTAGTAAATGTAATTTTTCAAGACATCTATTTTGGAGTTCATTTAGGAGCTTTGAAAGCTGCTATTCTATATCAAATATTGATTTTAATTATTTTGTGGCTGAATAAGGAAAAACTAATCAGAGGTATAAAAATATTATTAGAATCGAATAAGATTGAACAACC
>NZ_JBISCC010000105.1:0-14931 GCF_044385915.1 Thalassobellus citreus
GTCGACTTGGATTGATAAGTATAGTAGCGATTTTGAAATTAAGTCAGATAGTTTAATAATATATCTAAATGAAAACAATTTAGTAAAAGAAATTGAACGGATTAAAGAGAAATTGAAAAATAAAAACAGTGGCTAACAAAGTATAAAAAATAATGCTTAAATTTATTCCTAAATCAAAAGGCTAGTGCGCATTTGGTCTCTCTGATTTTCCTGCGGAAAATCCTCAGACACAAAATCGCACTATTCTTATACACAACCGTTAGGTGCAATTAAAAAAACAGAACTCAAAATTGAAAAATAGAATAACAATCTTACTTTTAATTGTATTAATAAATCTCGGATTTGGACAAAACCGAAAAGAAAGAGATTATGCGAATTATAAATCTCTAAATTTAGGAGTTGGATATAATTACAGCTTTGGCGACCCTAATGACAAAAACTTTCACCTGCTTGATATCGGAATTAACAAGACAATGTATGGTGGACTTCATGGAGGCGGTTTTCAATATGGAATCGGAACCGAAATAGGGCTAAATACAGAAAAATTCACAATTGGACCTAAAATAAGTGGACTTATAAATCTAATGGGAATTGCCATTGGAACTGAATTGGTAACATATACAGACTTTGATAATTGGACTTTGAGACTCGTTCCTTTTATTGGGTTTAGCGGAGAAAGAGGTAAACTGACTATAAACCCACACGTTATTCTGATCAACAAAAAATTTCAACCAATTGACAAAGGACTTTTGAGTTTAACTATAAATTTAAGTATGAAAAGAGAAAAAGTCCAATAAAAACTGCACCTAACAAAGCATAAAATTAATGGCTGGTTTTAGCCTACTTGGAAAATTCCTGCGGAATTTTCCGTTGGTAAGTTTCTATTTACTAAATTAGTGCTTAAACGCGCCACTAATATTATACGTAACCGTTGTAGGTAATGCGAAGAAACGACTGAATTACAAAGAAAATTCGCTTAATTTGACAAGTGTTCATTTTCTAATTTCTCTCGGATTGTAGAAATTAAATAGTCTCTATTTTTTGTAGCTTGTGTCAAAAAGACTTTTTCTGCTTCTGTTTTATCATCATAAAAACCACCCCAAATAATCATATCAATTAGAATAGGGAGCATATCAATTCCTTTCTTGGTAAGACTGTATTTTATACGTGACTTTTTTACATCATCCTTACCTTTCGAAATGATTTTATTTTCTTCCAACATTTTCAGCCTATCACCAAGGACACTTGTGGATACCTTCTCATTAGATTCTAAAAATTCATTGTAATGTCTTTTTCCTTTAAACATTAAATCTCTGACTATCAATAAAGACCATTTGTCACCAAAATGTTCTAAAGTGAAATTTATTGGGCAATGCGAACGTATTTTCATAATGTAAAAATAAAAAATAATCCCATTTAACTTGTATTTTCAAAGTTAAATGTTAATTTAGCTTCGATTTTACAAGCTAAATGTTTAATCTGAAAAAAAACGACTTAAAATTTCATCGATATGACAACATTAAAGAATGAAATAATAATCAATGCTCCCATTGAGAAAATTTGGGAAGAACTCTCTGCGCTTGATAGATTAGCACTTTATGACCCAGCAGTAAAAGAATCAAATGTACTTACTCAAAATAAAAAAGGTAAGGGTGCAAAACGTAAGGTTGAAATGAATGATGGTAAAAACTGGTTTGAAGAAACCTGTACCATATATGAAGAAAATATTGACCTTAAATATGAACTAAATGCTTGTTCTTTTCCTGTTCATAGTTTATTCCATAGATATAACTTTGAGAAAATTCACGACAACAAGTATAAAGTAACTCAAACTCAAAGCTACAAAATGAAATATGGTTTATTAGGCAACCTTTTGGGGCTTGCTATTAAATCAAAATGGAATAAGGGTATCAACGATTTTCTTCAAGGTTTAAAGAAAATATCGGAACAAAATTGAGTCTATGGCATATGATGAACACTTGGGCGACCGAATAAGGCAAATCCTTCAATCGAAAAATGCTCAATTTTTCGAGAAAAGAATGATGGGGGGACTCATATTTATGGTAAATGATAAAATGTGTTGTGGAATCCATATTGACAAGAAGTTTGGCGATAGTCTCTTAATGGCCAAAATTGGAACAATCCAATACGAAAAGGAAATTATTAAAGAGGTTTGTTTGCCAATGGATTTTACAGGCAGACCTATGAAAGGATATATTTTTATTAAACCAGCAGGATTTGATACGGATACTGACTTAGAATATTGGATTGGAAAAGCAATCGAATTCAATAAAAAATCGAAATAAGCACTACCTACAACAAGGTATATTAGCCATAGCGGAGCAAGTGCTTCATCTATGGTTTTTTTTGTATCTTTTAAGGTCTATGTTAAGCCAAAAAATTAGTGCATTAAAATCCGCTACGGCTCATATACGAGACCGTTGTACAACATTTGATGAAACACAAAACGATATTATTGATAATCGGACTTTTAGTTCTGATTTCTTGCTCTGAAAAATCGGAATTTCTAAATGACTGCGAATGTAAAAAAATCAATTTAGACAGTGATGTTACTTTGTTTGGAATGGAGCATCAATATTCAGTTAAATTACCAAGCAATAAATGGAATCCAGAAATTACTGATAATGGAATAAGTGCTGGGATTTTTGAAGGAAATGCTTTTAAATATTTCGGACTTACAGAAATGGGTAAAGCAAAACCTTGGATGACCCTTGAGGAGCAACAAAAAGATGTTGAAAGCAAGTATGACGTAATTGAAAATGGAATTACAGACGTTTTTGAAAAAAAGGCAATTTGGAATCTCGTAGAAGAAAAATTCGATACGATTCCAATTATTGGATTATATGTAACAATTGAGCATCCAACAGATGATTTATTCTACACTTTAAACCTTGCAGTTTCAACAAACAAATACGGTAAAAAGGAATTGTGTGAACTTGAAAACATAATCAAGTCGTTTAAAATAGAATAAAAAAACGTTGTACAACAAAGCATAAAATTAATGGCTAGTTTTAGCTACTTGGAAAATTCCTTCGGAATTTTCCGCTGGCAAGTTTCTATTTACTAAATTAGTGCTTAAACACGCCACTAATATTATACGTAACCGTTGGCAGTAATTAAAAAAAATAATGATTTCGGAAAAGAATACTGTTAAATCGTGGAAAAAAGCGGCAACTGATTTAAATATAAAAATCAAAAGCCCATTTATTCTAAAAACATCAGACGGAACTGAGATTAAGTTTGATTTATTAATTGAGAATTTTGGTAGTAAACTAGGAACAGTTGTATTATCGACTAATGAAATGACTGATTTTGATATTCCACAAAAACACGGATTTTATTCCTCTGCACTCAATCCATTAGCATATGAAATTTATGAACGAAAGAGTTTTATTGAAACTCTCACTGATTGGGGCTTTTACGGAAATGAAAAAGAAAAACCTGATTGGTATAGCGGAACAATCTATAATGAATAAAAAACTACAGCCAACAAAGCATAAAATTAATGGCTGGTTCTAGCCTACTTGGAAAATTCCTTCGGAATTTTCCGCTGGCAAGTTTCTATTTATTAAATTAGTGCCTAAACGCGCCACTAATATTATACGTAACCGTTGTAAAAAATATTAGGCTGAATGAACTTCAAACGAAAATTCTGCTAATAATCTTTTTATTTTTTATCCCCTTCTTTTAATATTTGATTCGGTAAATTATTTTGAATTATAAACCTTATGTTCAGGGTCACAAGCTAAAATATGTAATGTAGATTGATGACCTAGAGCAAAAAAAATTCTAGGAGCTTTACCACTTCCATCGCTACTATTGTATAATCCTATTCTACCGAAAGATGGTATTGTCTCAACATAACCTCTTTCCCCTAAAGATGATAAGAAAATTGATTTTAGAGCTTTATTTACTCCAGAATAAATTTTAAAATCTAATTCAGTATTCCCATCCATTAAGTCACCTAATTTAGTTTTTGAGACTTCAATCATTTTTTCAAAGTATATATGAAAATCTTCTTTCACAAAACAAGAGTTTGTGAAACATATTTCTTCATTATCTTTAAAACTTAATAAGTCGTATGAAATTCTAGGTTTAAACTCTCTAGTTATAGATGGACTATCTCCTTTTTTTAAATTTAAGTCTCGGTCAAAATCTATTACCTCTTCGGTATGAACTTTTAAGATGTCCTCAAAAGACCCCATTTAATCAAGCATTTTAGAGTAAAAAGAGAACATACTGTCAATAGTGATTTCATTAGTAGACCTCTCGAATGGTTTTAAATCTTTTCTAGCTTGATTCCAAGGTTTATCTGTATGAGTTCTTAAAACTAACTTACCATCAGCTTGTGGTGCGTAAAATTTAAGAACACTATTTATAATTCTAACCTGTTTATCCTCGATATTTAATTCGTCTATTTTTGATTTTAATTCATCTTCTAAATTACCTGAAACTTCATACTTAATATCTTCATTCTTGAAAAAATTAGTTTTATAAGTGTCATATACAGACCTATATACTGGACCATTCACCCAAGCTTGAGGTAATTCATTAAACAGATTATTCTTCTTAAACTTTGCTATATGCCAAGACTGAATATAATATAAAAGTTTTTGTAATTTAAGTGGAGTGATTGATAACCCGTTTGCTTTACAGTAAACGATTACAAAATCAACTAAATTATTTAGGTTGGTTTTTCTCATAACTAGTTTAGTTCCAAAACTTATGCCAAAAGTACTAAAAAAATACTTCACAGCACTACTAATATCAAATATTAAGGTTTCTAATGTCATTATATTTTGCTTTTACAAAGCAATTAGCCAACGCTCAAAAAAATAAAAAGCGTGTTTGTCATTTAACGAAATTTACAATTATCAAATCCTAATACTTTAAACAACTGTTAGCATATAAATAATGCTTTCATTTAGTTAATATTTAAATTTTATTATTAAATTTACTTCTAAATTGATGTGAAAAATACTGCAAATAAAACAGCACTATTCATATACACGTCCGTTGTACCCAATTTAAGAAATGAACTATTTAAAAACCATATTTCTGATTTTTATAATGACTTTTAGTCTTTCGTCTTGTAAAGACAATCGAGAAAAAAGAAAAGAAATTGTATCTGAAAAAATTGAGCAACTTTCGGAAAAAAGAACTGAATGGAATAATTTAACTCAACGGATTTTAAAAGACCCATTTGCGATTTCAAATCAAGGAAAAAACACATACCCAAAAGACTTGGGAAAAGCACTATCTAAAGAATTAGAAGAAAAAGGAATAAAGCGCATTATTGTCGGAGTTAGCTCTGAATGCAAAAAAGTGGAATACGAAACGAAATGGACTGAATATCCAATCGGGATTTTATATCTGACTTGGACAACGTGTGATTCTGAACAAACTGAAAAAGGATATTATAAAGATAATTTCGATTTGAATTTTATAGAAGTTTGGGGAATTGGAAATAATTGGCTGATTTGGACAGACAGCGACTTTATCTGAAAATAAAAACTGGGTACAACAAAGCATAAAATTAATGGCTAGTTTTAGCTTACTTGGAAAATTCCTTCGGAATTTTCCGCTGGCAAGTTTCTATTTACTAAATTAGTGCCTAAACACGCCACTAATATTATACGTAACCGTTGTACGTAATTTGAGAAAAACCAAACTGAAACAAAAATAAAGTATTAATTAAATGAGCGGAGGTGCTGGACACGTTGCAGATATGAATAATAGGATGAAACAAAATCGTTCTATGAAAACATCTAACAAGCCGAAATTTAAATCTAATAATAGAGATTTGAATTTTCCAAACGACGAATCTGAAAAGCTGATTTTCAAAAAAGTTTCCGAGGATGAACTTACTCAAATTAAAAATGAGATTAGAGGAAAAGCGGAATCAGAACGAAAAAAGGAACGCCTGATTTTTATCTCAACTGCTATTATCTTAATTATCATTCTGATTTTAATTTTGACATAACTCTTTGAAAAAAATAATAATAATATGGAAAAATAAAAAACTACGTACAACAAAGTATAAGAAATAATGCTTAAATTTATTCCTAAATCAAAAGACTAGCGCGCATTTGGTCTCTCTGATTTTCCTACGGAAAATCCTCGGACACAAAACCGCACTATTCTTATACACAACCGTTACCCACAATTATGAAAAAAATCCTGGTAGCATTAATAATTTGTCTTTTAAGCTTAAGTAATTATGCTCAAGAACAGATTACGGCTGAATTAGAAAAAGCTTACGGAGAAGAAAAATATGATTTGATTATTTCCGAGCATTCCGAAAAGGCAAGTGAATATCCAGCTAAAGCAATTTATTATGTTGGAATGGCTTACTATATGAAAGCTGACGATAATAATGTACTTAAACTAATGGATTTGTCAATCAAAAAAGACAAAACAGACCCAGACGCTTATTTCATAAAAGGAATGACCTTGAATTATATGGGACAATTCGACAAAGCAATTGAATCTTTCAATAAAGCAATTGAATTGGATTCAAGTAACTCAAATTATTTTAGTGGTTTAGGAGATTCATATATAAGTCAAGAGAAATATGAAAAAGCACTTTCTGCTTATATAACAGCTACGGAAAAAAATGAACCAATAGACAGACCTTTTACTATGATTCCACAAATCTATGCGGAACTAAATCAACCTGATAATGCTTTAGAAGCCTTTTATAAATCAAAAGAGACTATCTCAAAAGAATCTGATTCATATATAAACGCTTTGTACAATATCGGACTTTACGAGTTTCTAAATAAAGACTATGACAAATCCGAAATTGCTTATAAAGAATTAATTGAGTTAGCACCAACCGACTATAATTCTTACGCTAAACTAATTCAAGTTTATTATGGCAAAAAAGAGTACGAAAAAGCAAAACCGTTTAAAGAGAAACTTTACAAAGCCTACGAACAAGGAAAATTAACGGACAATCTTAAAAGTATGTTCTGTTTTGACCAATTCGATTGGAATGACAAGTTAATTCTTGCTTACGAACGATTTGCAGTTAATGAAGGGAAACTCTATTACAAGCATATATTTTACGTTACAAATGAAAAAGGAGAAACTGAATTTACAATCCAAACGGAAAACTCACCTATTTCAATTGAACTTGGTTACGAAAAGTACATACTTGGAATGGACAAAAATGGAACACACAGTACATTCAATTACGGAATTAAAGAAGATTTCGATTATGATTATTTAAAGAAAATGGTTTTAAAAATATTGAACGAAGAAATTAAAGCAACAGCAAGTTCAAGAAAAGGAAAAAATTAACTGTGGGTAACACCGTGTATAATTCATTGCTAGTACTCGCCTACTTACGAAAATCCTCGCGGATTTTCTATTCGGTTTGTATTTGCTAATTTAGTTGCTGAAACACGCAACGAGCCATACACAAAACCGTTGTGGTGCATTTAACGGAACGTACATAAATCGAAAAACTAACTAAAAATTGAACTAAAATTTTAATGAATTTAGCGAGACATTGCGATTTATGCGAAAACGAAATGACTAGCCTTGAAAAAGGATTGACCTGCAAATTGACCAATAGAAAACCTGATTTTAATAATACATGTACTAAAATCAAACTTGATAGTAAATTTCAAGAAAAATTAGAAATTGCTAATCTCGAATTGGAAATATTACGCAGAAACAAAAAATCAACACATTTGACTTTTTACACTACCATAATTATTGGTTTTTCATTAATAATTGGTGGATATTTATTTTCTAGTTGGACTATATACAGCATTTTTCTTTGGTCTGTGAAAATTGGAATAATTACAACTGGATTTACATTTCTCGGAATTGCATACTCAAAACTGAATAGATTTAGGAAAAAGAATAAAAAAGTACAATTAGACAAAATAAAAATAGATAAAGTACTAAATAAATACGGAATTCAATATTTACCATCTTTTGATTTTAAAGAAAAAATTCACGGAATTCAAGAAGTGATTGTGAATATTGAATTCAAAAATTGGACAAAAAGACAAACAACAAATACTTATAAATCTGATTATTAACAAAATAAAAACGACACCACAACATCGCATATAAAAAATGCTTATTTTAGTGCTTAATCTTATGGCTATTGCTCATTTGCTAGCTTCTGATTTTCCTTCGGAAAATCCTCGCACACAAAATCGCACTTTCCATATGCACAACCGTTGGCAACAATAAACTCACTCTAAGCTCTATTCAATTAATTAAAGTTTTCATAATTAAAGAATATTTAACAATTTTTAAATTAAATCTATCTTCTTTTGACTTTCAATCAAATGTGCATTTATGAAAAAAATTATCTTTCTCATTTTTACAGTCGTTAGTTTAAATTCTATTTTAGCTCAAGTCGAGAAGAATATTCATGAATTGAATACAATAGAGAATCTATTAACCGATGATGTTAAAGATATTTTAGATATAAATTTAACTGACAAAAAAGTTGTCTTTTTGGGAGAAGCGGAACATCATATTGGTTCGGATTTTTTAGCTAAAACTGAATTTGTAAAGTATTTAGTTTTAGAAAAAGGATATAAAGACATAGCTTTTGAAGGCGATTTTTTTGGACTTTATTTTGACCACAGCAAAATTAATTTATATTCTTTCTGGTCTCGTTCTGTCCAATGTAAAGAACTATTTGAATTTTTAAAAAAACATAATGTCACTATTTGGGGTTTTGACAATCAAATGGGTTCTGGCTATACTTGGACAAATTTCACAAATAAACTGACTGAATTCCTAAAAGATAGCTCTATAAATATCAACGAAAACTTTATCGATTTAACAGAAAAATATATTAAAAACAGAAAAAAGGCGAACAAAGTATTAGGAAAATCAAAACTAGAAAAATTAGTTAGTGATGTAGATGAATTATTAGAAAATGACAAAGTTAAAAAAGACAAGCTTTGGACTCAGTTCTTAAAAAGCTACAAAAGCGACATTCTTATAAATTCAACAAATAAAAACAGTAAAAAAGGAATTCCAATTAGAGACAGCCAAATGGCAAGTAACCTAGATTTTCTAATTAAAACAATGCCTGAAAAAAAATTCATTGTTTGGCTAGCCAATGCTCATATGACAAAATACGAATATGATTTTATGAAAGGACAAATTATGGGAAGTCAATTCGTAAATATGAATCCTAATGTTTCTTATCATATTGCTGTTTCATCAATGATTTTACCTTGGCGCAATGAGGAAAAGATAAAAAAATGGAGCAAAGACAAAGAACATATAATTCATTTTTTACCTTCAATTGAAGAAAACTATTTTGTAGATTCAAAACGACTAATTAATGAAAATGCAGAATATGAAGAAAAGAAATTTGATGGAATCTTTAATCTTGAGAAAAACAAAACCAATTGGTTCAGACATTTTGATGCATTAGTTTTTATATCAAAAGGAGAAAAAGTAAAATATCCAAAATAAAATACTGTTGCCAACAA
Organism: Thalassobellus citreus; assembly: GCF_044385915.1. Taxonomy (NCBI): domain Bacteria; kingdom Pseudomonadati; phylum Bacteroidota; class Flavobacteriia; order Flavobacteriales; family Flavobacteriaceae; genus Thalassobellus; species Thalassobellus citreus. Next base: position 9,501 of record NZ_JBISCC010000105.1, read on the forward strand.
AGCATAAAATTAATGGCTAGTTTTAGCCTACTTGGAAAATTCCTGCGGAATTTTCCACTGGCAAGTTTCTATTTACTAAATTAGTGCCTAAACGCGCCACTAATATTATACGTAACCGTTAGCTACAATTTCGACCAATCAAAACTTTGAAAGAAAAAATAATAAAATACAAACTGTTCGAAACTGCAAATAAACTGAATAAAATTGTTTCTTCGGAAATAAAGAAAAATGTGTTTAAAAAAAGACATAATTTATCTGGAGAGATTTCATATGATGGTGGAATTGAAATTTACAATTCGGTATCATTAATTATGTTTAAGCCGAATTTAGGACCTTTAGTAAGCCTGAATTTAAAATGTGTAAATTCTAATGCGGACGGAACTGAAAGTAATCTGAAATTAGAACGCACAAACGGACTTACTTTCCTTACGCAATATTGGTTTTCACTAATTTTTGCAGTTGTGACTTTTGGTATCGGAATCTATCAAATGTTTATAAATGGATTTGAAAAATTTGAATTTCTCTTTTTACCAATAGTCGGAATTGGATATCATTATCTGATACGTCTAATTGCAAATGGAACGACTGAAAGCTTGATTTCAAAAGTGGAAAAAATGCTGATTAAGGAAAAAATAAAATATAAAAAACTGTAGCTAACAAAGTGTATAATTCATTGCTTCTGATTTTCCTATCGGAAAATCCTCGCATTTTTATTATCTTTGGTTTACGGCGGAAAATCCTCGCGGATTTTCACGCAACGAAACCATACACACAACCGTTGTGCGCAAGCTGAAAAACTGAACGTAAATAAATGATGGAAGTACTTTTTCATTTTACATTTCAACTAATTAAAATAGGAATTCTTGCTTCGACATACTCTGCTTTGTTAATCGGAATAATGATGATTGTCTGTGGTTTCAAATCGACTGAATATTTGAAAAATATAAAAAAGGAAAAGAAAAAATATTGGTTTGTATTTGGACTATTAATTTCCATCGGACTTTTTATTTATTCTTTTACGTATTGGGGAGATCACGGATTAGGAGATAGTGCAAGAATACCAATTGGGAATTTTAAGGAAGTTGGAGAAACTAATGGAATGGATTCCTATATAGAACCTGAAAACTATTCTTATGGGGCAATGATGGTTCATAGTTTTAAAAAATCTGACAACTATTTGACAGGAAAAACAAAAGTAAGTCCAGTTGACAGACCTAAACCTTTTTTTAGTTGGGATTTATCGAAAGACGAAATCGTATTTTTTGACTCGGAAACTGAATACAATCTCTTTGCAAAAGATAATGGATTACCAAAATCATCGGAATTCAAAACATTTCGAGAAAATTATAGAGAATATTGGGGTGGAATAAAATTTTGGATGTTACCATAAAAAAATGAAAAGCCAGCGCACAACAAAGTATAAAAAATAATGCTTAAATTTATTCCCAAATCAAAAAGATAGCGCGTATTTGGTCTCTCTGATTTTCCTGCGGAAAATCCTCGGACTCAAAACCGCACTATTCTTATACACAACCGTTGGCAACAAGCAAAAAAACTGTAACATTTCAGAGTAAATTTTATCTATGTAATAAACAATACTAAAATTAAATGAAAAAAGCTTCTTGGATTACCATTGGAATTTTATCCACACTTATTGGATTATATCCGATTATCTACTTTTTGATTGACCGCAGATTTGGACTATTGTCGTCAAAGTCGGTTGAACTTTTAAATGACAATTTATGGAATATTGCTTTTTATGGTCATATAACTATTGGTGGACTAGCCTTATTAATTGGATGGTTGCAATTTAACAATACGTTAAGAGTAAAAAAGACAGCACTGCATAGAATACTTGGAAAAATTTATGTGATTTCTGTCCTTATCAGTGGAATTTGTGGTCTTTTTATTGCTTTGTACGCTTCTGGCGGAATTATCAGTATCCTCGGATTTTTTACATTAGGGTTAATTTGGTTAACAACAACTATATTGGGCTTTAAAGCAATTAAAAAAGGGAATATTAAATCACACGAAAAATTTATGATTTTTAGTTATGCAGCTTGTTTTGCAGCAGTAACTTTAAGAGTTTGGCTTCCATTATTAACTATTGCAATTGGTGAATTCAATAGTGCTTACAGAATCGTTGCGTGGCTTTGTTGGGTTCCTAATATAATTGTTGCATTCCTAATTGTAAGAAATAAAAGAAAACATACAATAAAGCCAGTTGCCAACAAAGTATAAAATTAATTGCTGGTTTTAGTCTACTTACGAAAGTCCTCGAGGATTTTCTATCTGTGATTTATTTGCTAACTTTCATGCATAAACGACGCAACTAATCTTATACAAGACCGTTGTAGCACATTTGAGTAAACATTCGAGAGAGAAACACAACGATTTACATTTTCGCTACCTTTTCACCAATTTCCTTGTATGCCTTTTTCATTTCCTTCCCGAAGTTTGGCCAAAATTTTGAATATTGTTTTTTGATTGTATCATCACCATTGATTGGTTTCATTACACGATTGGCTTTCTCTAAATAACTTATGTAATTTCCCCAATATTGCTCTTTTGATTCAGAATAGCCTGTTTCCGATTTTGGGTCAGGCTTATATATCAATCTTCTTTTGGCGCCTTTATATGTGAATCTCTTGAATAGTCTTTCTTCAAATAAATCGTGATTCTTATTTTCTGGTTTAATAGCGAAATGAACACCTCTTCTAATAGCTCTTTTCATACTTCTATAGAACTTTGAAAAACCAACAGTTTTCACTTTTACTTTATTTCCATCATATTTAAACCCTAGATATTCAAGATGCTTGTTTGGAGAAATATCTTGTTCTTCGTTAAGAATACCACCAACAAATTCACCATCAATATCTTCATATCTATAAATATTCGTTTTATCTCGTTGTATATCGAGTTTTGCTAAATCTTCAATTGTAGCACGAATTAAATCATAAAAATATTCTTCGTCTTTTTGGTCACATACAATAATTAAATCATCACTATATCTTTGATAATAAGCATCCTTTTTCTGTGTTCCTTCAAAAATAGTTTTATCAAAATCTAACATATAAATATTAGCTAAAGTTGCACTCATTGGAGTACCTTGAGGTATTCCCTTTAATTGACAACTCTTTCGACATCTTCTATGCTGATGACTGCAATTCTTTTCTACACGTATCAAATTTTTCGCTTCGCGATAAAAATCTTCTTTTGAACAATAAGCAACTACTCTTTCTCTTTTTAAATTCCATATGTGCTTGACCTTTTTAAAACGCAATCTTGTGTTTTTGCCGTCATTCTCAATACCTCTTTCAACTATAAGGTTGTGTTGGAACTTTTTAAATAATTCTAACTCGTTAACATAACGTTTTGAGATTAAGCTTTTGTAAACATTATAATGGTCATCTGGCAAGCTTTCTGTCTTCAGAATACGTTTCCATTGTTTATGTAGTATTCTATGGTTAAGGTTGTCAAAAAAAGATGTAACATCTGAAACAATCATTGATAATTTTCGATGTTTGTTATCTTCAATAAATTTAAATGTTTCAAAAGCAAACTCTATATTACTTTTGTTCCCTTTCTTTCCTTTTACTATTGGAATTTTTCTATAAGCGACTGAACTAATTCCATAATCTTCATTTTCTATATAATTTTCATAAGCTTCAGTCAATTCGTGACTATAGTAACTGTATAAAATAGAATCTAAATGAGATGCATAAAATATTGGTCTTTTTTTGGGCTTTTGTACTGACCTTTGCTTTTTTCCAAATTTATTCTTTGGAGCATCTTTGTTTGGTCTGTATTTTCTTTGGTGGATTATCTTATGTAATAATGGCGTGAATTTATGGCTTGCAACCTTATCAGGATTAGTGACATATTCCGTAACCCAGCCTGCATCTTTTTTTTTCGTCAGAGGTTTACCTATATGTGGATACCTTTTAAATTTTAGCCAATCTGGAGTCATATATGATAAAAAAAAGGGCTGGTCGTGGCTTGCCTTATGATGGTACAATCCTTATGCTACTTTAGTCTTTCAACCTAGATAGCGCCACTCATTGTTAGAATTAAATTCGTATCTTTAATACTTATAACTATGTTACAAACATCTCAAACAGAACTCAAGACATCCTTAGACCTTATACAGGGCTTATGCTTTCTTATTATAGATTGCACCTGCATTTGGTATTCTGGAATGCGTCTTCACACGTCAGCCGATTTCTGCGCGTGATACACCGAAGTGCATTGATAATAAAACGTAACCATCAGCTATGTTCCCAGCCCATTAAGTATTTATTACATCAAAAATAACACCAATTAACTTATGTCAGTTTATTAATACGACAATAAGTGTTTTTATCTGCCAAAAACACACTAACTGAAAGATTGTCAGAATATTAATAAGAATAACGTCTGATAAAAAACGTGCTACAACAAAGTATAAGAAATAATGCTTAAATTTATTCCTAAATCAAAAAGATAGTGCGCATTTGGTCTCTCTGATTTTCCTACGGAAAATCCTCGGACACAAAACCGCACTATCCTTATACACAACCGTTGCCAACCATTTGAACTCACTCAAAACTATGAAAGAAAACAAAGAAAATGAACCTAAAAAAAATGAAGAGTCGATAGATTTTAAACCACTAGTCGACTTAATAAAAACATCTTTAAAAGACTTAAAAATCAACGAAATTATTGAAAGCTCTAATAAAGTGAAAATCGAAAAAATTAATGCAGAAAAAACATTTAATAGTCGGGATTTGACTTTCTGGAAATGGAAGTTCATTAAAGACTTAGTTATTAACTTATTGATTTTAGGAACCATAATTTTACTTTCTATGAATAAAATAATTGAAGGGTCAATTGTTGGTACTTTACTTGGTTCTGTTATTGGGTATTCCATAGGTAAAGGATTTTCGAAAAATCAAAAAGATTAGCGTAAATTGGACTTTATTGAATTAAGACAATAAATAAATAGCGAACAACAAAACCATAAAAAAAGGAATTGACTTAAAACTGACCATTTCGCATTGTTCTGGTAATTTTCCTGTAATAAATATGGACTGAATACTGAAAAAGCAGTTAAAATAAGTCCGACAAAAATTGATTTTTTCATAATATTTTAAGTTTAAAAATTAATAATCTGAATAATAAAAACGGTAGGCAACATCGCATATAAAAAATGCTTATTTTAGTACCTAACCTTATGGCTATTGCTCATTTGCTTGCTTCTGATTTTCCTTCGGAAAATCCTCGCACACAAAATCGCACTTTCCATATACATAACCGTTGGCAGTAATGTAAAAAAACGCAGATAATGAAAGTAACACTAATAAGCATTCCAGTCCGAGACCAAGAAAAAGCCTTAAATTTTTACACTGAAAAATTAGGCTTCATAATAAAGAAGGACGAACCTCTAGGTGGT
>NZ_JBISCC010000106.1:0-281 GCF_044385915.1 Thalassobellus citreus
AGTTACCTGTATATAGAGACACATATAAATTGGTGTTAGAAGTTTTTGTAAGTACTAAAACCTTTCCTAAAGAATATAAGTATAGTTTAGGTAGAGATATGGAACGCGATGTATTGGTTTTAATGCGTTGTATTTACCGTACCAACAGATCTCAAGAGAAAACTGTTTTTTTAAATGATTTTTTAGATAATTTTGAGATATTAAAATTAGAAATAAGGGTTTGTGTAGATTTAAAACTTGTATCTATAAAACGGCAGAGTGTTTTAGCAAGCCTTATGAAC
>NZ_JBISCC010000107.1:0-300 GCF_044385915.1 Thalassobellus citreus
TAAATCGATATTATAAAAATTACCTCTTCTTGCACCAGTAACCGATGTGTTGTTAGCGCTTCCATAGTAAGTACCATCAGGGTTAGCACTTGGGTTAATCCAAATTTCAGCATTTTCAACTAAATTTTTAACTCTCGCATAATCAGCATGACCTGTATCGGCATAGACCGTTAAAATATAGTCAATAAGACTGAGCATCATAGGGTATCCGGCAATTTCATCACCATGCATAGAAGAGGTAAACATAAGTTTAGGCTCTTGTTCGTCGGTAGTTACATTATCAGATATTTTTACAAACAA
>NZ_JBISCC010000013.1:0-234 GCF_044385915.1 Thalassobellus citreus
ATCTGTGATGACGATACACCAACAGCAAGTTGTTCAACCGCGACAGTAACAGTAACTGTTGCTTGTAGTTCTCTTGTAGATAGTGATGGTGATGGATTAACCGATTGTGAAGAAACGACAGGAATCGACGATCCGAGTACATCAAAAGTACCAGGAGATTATCCAGGGCCATTTGAAGCTAACGATGCTTGTTTACCAACAGGAGTTAATACGACCGATAGTGATGGTGATGGA
>NZ_JBISCC010000021.1:0-254 GCF_044385915.1 Thalassobellus citreus
ATCTGTGATGACGATACACCAACAGCAAGTTGTTCAACCGCGACAGTAACAGTAACTGTTGCTTGTAGTTCTCTTGTAGATAGTGATGGTGATGGATTAACCGATTGTGAAGAAACGACAGGAATCGACGATCCGAGTACACCAAAAGTACCAGGAGATTATCCAGGGCCATTTGAAGCTAACGATGCTTGTTTACCAACAGGAGTTAATACGACCGATAGTGATGGTGATGGATTAACCGATTGTGAAGAAAC
>NZ_JBISCC010000032.1:0-321 GCF_044385915.1 Thalassobellus citreus
ACCATCACTATCAGTCGTATTAACTCCTGTTGGTAAACAAGCATCATTAGCATCAAATGGTCCTGGATAATCTCCTGGTACTTTTGGTGTACTCGGATCGTCTATTCCTGTTGTTTCTTCACAATCGGTTAATCCATCACCGTCACTATCGGTCGTATTAACTCCTGTTGGTAAACAAGCATTGTTAGTATCAAATGGCCCTGGATAATCTCCTGGTGCTTTTGGTGTACTCGGATCGTCTATTCCTGTCGTTTCTTCACAATCGGTTAGTCCATCACCATCACTATCAGTCGTATTAACTCCTGTTGGTAAACAAGCATC
>NZ_JBISCC010000006.1:0-411 GCF_044385915.1 Thalassobellus citreus
AGCATCAAATGGTCCTGGATAATCTCCTGGTACTTTTGGTGTACTCGGATCGTCTATTCCTGTTGTTTCTTCACAATCGGTTAATCCATCACCATCACTATCGGTCGTATTAACTCCTGTTGGTAAACAAGCATCGTTAGCATGAAATGGCCCTGGATAATCTCCTGGTACTTTTGATGTACTCGGATCGTCTATTCCTGTTGTTTCTTCACAATCGGTTAATCCATCACCGTCACTATCGGTCGTATTAACTCCTGTTGGTAAACAAGTATTGTTAGTATCAAATGGCCCTGGATAATCTCCTGGTGCTTTTGGTGTACTCGGATCGTCTATTCCTGTCGTTTCTTCACAATCGGTTAGTCCATCACCATCACTATCAGTCGTATTAACTCCTGTTGGTAAACAAGCATC
>NZ_JBISCC010000068.1:0-4032 GCF_044385915.1 Thalassobellus citreus
AAAAACGTTGTACAACAAAGTATAAGAAATAATACTTAAATTCATTCCTAAATCAAAAGGTTAGTGCATTTTTAGTCACTCTGATTTTCCTGCGGAAAATCCTCGGACACAAAACCGCACTATTCTTATACATAAACGTTGCCAGTAATTTGAGAAACCACGTCTATAAATGAAAATTGATGATATTTTAAAATTAAAGACAGAAGAGATAATTAAAATTCAGAAGAAAAAAAATATTACAACTTGGCTTCTCGGAATTATTGTTTTATTTATTATCGTTATTAAAGTCATTGATTATTCTAAAACAAATGAGTTTGATTCAATGATGATTTTACCTGTTGTCTTTTTACCAATGGTAATTTCTGATTTTATGAAACTGAATAAAATTAATGCGGAATTAAAGTTTAGAAACACAAATGGAAAAAGTAATTAAAGTATTTCACTACTTCAGTTATATAAAATATCCGATACTAATAATTGGAATTTATTATTTCTATAAACCATTCTTTTCCGAAAATAGTAATCTATTAGAAAACTATAATTATGGTTTGATACTTTTAGGACTTGGAATGGGACTCGACTCACTAAAAGATTACGGAAAATTGACTTGGTTAGACAAAAAAGTTTATCATAAACCGAAAATCGCTAAATATTACTTTAGCGTCCTTGGATTAGTAATTTTAAGTATTATTATATCTGGAATCATAGGATACTTTTCGACAGAACAAAACGCTCTGAAAGAATTATCTATTGGATTTATAATTTTTGGAATTGGAACTATCGGAATTTTGAAAGCAGGAATTCAAGTGACAAAAGATTTTATGGAAACGGAAAAATAAAAACTACTGGCAACACCGTGTATAATTAATGGCTGGTTCTCGCCTACTTACGAAAATCCTCGCGGATTTTCTATTCAGTAATTATTTGCTAAATTAGGTGCTTAAACACGCCACTAATCATACACAAAACCGTTGTGCGCAAGCTGAAAAAACCAATCTAAATTTGAATGAGTACTAAAAAAGAAAAAGGAATTTTATTATTAGAAGAAGTACTGGAAAACCTTCAAAATCCAAAACTACCTCTATTTAACTCTATTCAAAAGTTGAATAGGATTGGAAAATTATTAAACGAAGAGAAATTGACAATTTGGACAGAAGTTCAATTAGGAAATGTACTATTTACACAACCAATCCAAAATTGGCTAGATAGTTATACTGAAAACGAAAGGGAGAATAGTAAAGAATCAAAAAAAGACCTCAAGGAGAAATTTGAAAAACTTGAGGAAATTGGAATTAATTTAGCCAATATATTTACTAGTGAAGAACTTTCCGCAAAATCAATTGAATCTGGTGGTGGACTAAATAACATTGGCTTCGTTGAGGAAAAGTACAATGATTTTATTAAATCAAAAAGAGGAAATGATGGTACATTTTATAAATCAAACTTATCTAGTAATTTATCTATTGTTAAGGCTATAGCTTACAAAAAAGCATCTGCATATCATAAAAAATACGCATACGAATCACTACCCGAATCAAACTTTGAAATTTTAAAAGCCAATGTAGAGGATGTACTTTTTGAAATTGACCCAGAGTTAGCAGAAAAATTGATGTTAGTTTTTAAATCTGTTTCTTCAGATAAACCAGAGGAATGGTCACAAGCACTTACTAGCTGTAGAAGATTTTTCGAAAAATTAGCAGATAATCTATTTCCTGCAACTGATGAAAAACTAAACGGAAGAAGCCTATCAAAAGAAAACTACATTAATCGATTATGGGCTTATATGGATAAGAGTATTGAAAGTAAGTCAAATAGAGATTTAGCAAAAAAGCACGTAGACCTACTAGGATTGTATCTTCAAGGAACTTACAAAATTGCAAATAAAGGAGTCCATAGTCATATCACAAGAATAGAGTCAATTAAAACCGTTATGCATATATACCTAGTGTGTGCTGATTTATTGGATTATTTGGATAAAGATAAGTTCATTAACAAAAAGCCAGATATTTATAATGCTTCACTTGACGAATTGGAAGTTGTTGGAAATATTTCAAGAAAAATAGCAAAAGAAATAATCAAGTTAAGAGTTAATAAATCAAAAATAACGGAGGAAGATTTGAAAAAGATTCCTGGTGTCGGAATAAAAACTTTAAAAAATTTCTTATCAAATATTTCAATTGAAAAAAAGTAAAAGCCAGCGCACAACAAAGCATAAAATTAATGGCTGGTTCTAGCCTATTTGGAAAATTCCTGCGGAATTTTCCGCTGATAAGTTTCTATTTACTAAATTAGTGCTTAAACGCGCCACTAATATTATACGTAACCGTTGTAAGTAATGCCTAAAAAACTGATCTACATATTATTAATAGTCATTACCCTTAACTCTTGCGATTTTAGGCCTGCTTCCGAATACTATAACAAAGCTTTAGATATTGAGAAAAAAGGAGATTTAAAACTAGCTATACAGTTACTTGATAAAGCAATTGCAAAAAAAGAAAACCATAGACCAGCCCTATTGAATAGAGGAACTTATAAATCAGATTTGGGTCTTTATGACGAAGGCAACAAAGACTATAAAAGAATATTAGACTTTGACCCAGACAATACCTCTGCCCTCTTTAATATAGCTAATAACTTTAGCTTACTTGAAAAACCGAACCATGCAATCAAATATTATACTAAAGCTCTTAAAACAAAAGGAGCTCTAAAGAGTTTCGCTAGTTCAGACGGAAAGGCTATGGCCTTCCAATTTAATGATGATTATAAGTACTTTGACAATGATGCAGACTATTATGTGCACGATTGTGAAATATATTTTGAGCGCGGAATTGAGTATCTAGCTATAGAAGAATTTGATATGGCAATTTCTGATTTTAAAAAGTCCCTTCTTTCTAACAATGCAAAAAAAGATTGCTATTACTTAATTGGTGAAGCTTACATTGGGAAAAAGGATTCAATAAACGCTTGTCAAGCGTTTATTGAATCTGCGAAACTTGGAGACAAAGACGCAAGAGAAATGTTAAAAGAACATTGCATCAAAAAAGAAAAGTAAATGACTTTAATCTCAAACATATTTAAATGGATTTTGATAATCTTATTCTTTCCTCTTTCTTTAATATTCGTAGCATATTATAGACAGAAAAAAGCAAAGAAAGAATATTGGAAAAAAGAAACAACTGAATAAAGCACTACTTACAACAAAGTATAAGAAATAATGCTTAATTTTATTCCTAAATCAAAAGGTTAGTGCTTTTTTAGTCACTCTGATTTTCCTGCGGAAAATCCTCGGACACAAAATCGCACTATTCTTATACACAACCGTTGTAGCGCATTTTGCCAATGAGAATTTTTAAAAAGAAATATAAAGTTGATTACGAGAATCTGATATCCAAACTTGAAATTGGAAATGAAGTAGAAATACGAGAATTATTATGGAAACCAAAAAATAAAGCAGTTGAATATTTACCAAATACGACTGAACTCGTTAAAAAACTAAAAAAAGAAAAAACTGCTGACCAACTCAAAATTCATAAAAAACTTGAAAAAGGTCGTTTTGAATTATTAGTTTTCGAAATAACTTGGACTGAAAGTGATGTTCCATACAGTCCGATAATAATTGACAAGTCGAATAGTAAAATTGTTGGAGTAATGTTGCCTTTTAATGAATTGATTCCACATTTGACCAATAAAGAGAATAAAGAAATTGGAAGCTTGGGAATAGAATGGACAAGTTTTGTAATTGGATATAGAACTGGAAAATAAACGCGCTACAACAAAGTATAAGAAATAATGCTTAAATTTATTCCTAAATCAAAAAGTTAGTGCGTATTTGGTCACTCTGATTTTCCTGCGGAAAATCCTCGGACACAAAATCGCACTATTCTTATACACAACCGTTGGGTTTAATGCCCAAAAAAACGAACTAATAACAAAAAAGAGAAAAATGATTTATCTAGGAATGATTGGAGCTTGGCAACTAATTATAATATTAGTAGTTGTATTACTTGGAATTTTACCAACAATTATTGCTCT
>NZ_JBISCC010000018.1:0-318 GCF_044385915.1 Thalassobellus citreus
GCATCAGAAACATTGTAAGTAATAATATAAGTACCTGCTACATTAGAATTAACAGTATCACCACCAATAACAATGTTTGCAGAAATATCACCATCTTTATTATCAGAAGCCGTAGCGCCTAATTCAGAATAAGTATCACCAACATTAATATCGATAGACGCTGCTCCCGTAAGAGTAATAACAGGTGCCGTTGTATCAGCAATCACATTCACTGTTCTAGTAACTTGCGTTGCAGGATTTCCAGCGGCATCAGAAACATTGTAAGTAATAATATAAGTACCTGCTACATTAGAATTAACAGTATCACCACCAATAACA
>NZ_JBISCC010000031.1:0-330 GCF_044385915.1 Thalassobellus citreus
ACTTGACGATTCAAAACTTGTAATGGTTGCGCCATCAATTACGGTATCATTCGTTAGTACATTTACTGTTGTTACTAATGTATCTTCTGTGGTACTAGCTGTATTATCAACTGCTGTTGGATTCCCTTCATCAGTCACTGTGATAGTTACTGTCGCGGTTGAACAACTTGCTGTTGGTGTATCATCATCACAGATTGTATAATCAAATGTATCTGTCCCTACAAAACCTGTTGCTGGGGTGTAATCAAATGTGCCATCGTTATTGCTCGTTACTGTCCCGCCATTAGTACTTGACGATTCAAAACTTGTAATGGTTGCGCCATCAATTAC
>NZ_JBISCC010000095.1:0-10515 GCF_044385915.1 Thalassobellus citreus
ATTTACTGTCACATATTTAACATTCTTTTCGTCTTCGACAAAGAATTTTTTCTGCACTTGTCCGTAAGTATTTGAGAAAATTAAAAGTGCTAATAATAATATTTTGTTCAAATTTTCTTGTTTTGGGTAATGTTGTACAACGGTTGTGTATAAGAATAGTGCGGTTTTGTGTCCGAGGATTTTCCGTAGGAAAATCAGAGAGACCAAATACGCACTATCTTTTTGATTAAGGAATAAATTTAAGCATTATTTCTTATACTTTGTTGTGTACAGTGCTTTTTGTTATTTTTATAGTTTTCCATAAAATCATAATTCCTATTAATGCTATTATCAAACCACCAATTAAAAAGGCCATTCCATAACCTTCAGCAAATATTCCGCAAAAGTAATTCAGATATCTGTTTATTATTCCGCCTGAGTAAATTCCAGTAGCAGATATTCCAAATGTCAAAAAGAGAACTATTATTGAATTTATGATTCCGAATTTGTTTTTCCAGTTTATAAGTCCAACAATTAAAATTCCGATTAGTAGACTTGCTATAATCCAGTAAGCTTGGTTTGCAAAAAAATCTCCAATTCTAACATCAGTCAGAGATTCAAATTTTTCCCAATTCTCGCTTATTAAAGCATCGAATTGATTTCCGTTATATGCCACGTACAATCGGTCAATTCCGCTTATGATAAAAATCAGAGCGAAACATTCTAATAAAATCAGTTTTAAGTTAAATTTCTGTATCATTTTCGGCATTGTACACAACGGTTGTGTATAAGAATAATGCGGTTTTGTGTCCGAGGATTTTCCGCAGGAAAATCAGAGTGACTAAAAATGCACTAACCTTTTGATTAAGAAATAAAATTAAGCATTATTTCTTATACTTTGTTGTACACTGGCTTTTTATTCGGTTATATATTCAAATGTTATTTTCGGATTTACAGATACCGATTCTGTTTTTTGTTTGAAAACCTCCAGTTTTTTATTATACTTAATAGTCAAAGTGTCAAGACTTTTCCATTCAAAACTCACATCTCTTAGTTTTATAAATCCAGCACTTGCGACGAAGATTGGTTCAGGCTCAATTTCGCCGTTATAATTACAATCAGTTGCGTAAATATGAATAGACCTATCCGTAGTTGCATTTCCAGTCATTTCAGTCATTTTTATTTTCCGCAAACCTTCATAATCGCATTCCGCTTTTAATTCCGTTTCAGTTGGTTCGTCGAAAAGCTCAAAGTTTGCCATTAAAACAACAAATCCAATTATTGCTATAAATCCGAGTAATAAAATTCCAATTAGTATCTTTTTTATCAATTTGAGTTCGGTTTTTAGCTTGTGTACAACGGTTGGTATATGGAAAGTTGCGTGTTTGTGTGCGAGGATTTTCCGAAGGAAAATCGGAAGCTAGCAAACAGAGCAACTCACATTGGTTAAGCTAAAATTAGCAATTTTTTATATACTATGTTGGGTATTGGCTTTTTTTATTTTAAGTTGATATATTATTCCGTAAATCAGACCGATTATTCCACCAAGATAGCTAAAGTTATGCATTGTTTCAGTAGTCAAAAATCCTTTTCGGTCGGTCAAATCCGCTGGAAGATTCCAATTAGTATTTAAGTTGGAAATTATGAACTTGCCAACCAAAATACCCACGATTCCAAATCCGATTGCAATTAACAAAGTCCGAATTGTTGCTCCAAATGCACTTTTCCACATGGTTTTAGGAGTCGGTTGAAACAATCCAACAATTCCATTTACAAACCCAATTAAAAGCCCGAACCACCAAGTTGCCAAAATCCCAATAAAAGCAACTTTCTTTTTGTCATTATTTTCAAATGCGTAATCCCAAAATCCGAATTGTTCAAACTTGAATTTTGTGAAATATTCAGTCGAGATTGAATACGAAATATGATTGTGCAAAAGTCCGTAAATCGAAGCGAGAATTATTGAGATAATTACGATTAATATTAAAAGACCAATTTTTTTCGTCATTCGTTTTTCAGCTTGTGCCCAACGGTTACGTATAATATTAGTGGCGTGTTTAAGCACTAATTTAGTAAATAGAAACTTGCCAGCGGAAAATTCCGAAGGAATTTTCCAAGTAAGCTAAAACTAGCCATTAATTTTATGCTTTGTTACCCAACGTTTTTTTATTCCGCAAACCTTATCAATTCATCTCTTTCAGTCCAAAGATAAGGTTTAGAAATTCGTTTAATCATTTTACCTTTTTGATTTATGAAAAAGCAAATTCCGTCTTTTTGTACAATCGTTTTCTTACTTTTAAAAGGAAGTGCATTGTCGTAAATAATTTGAATAACAATTTCATTTTCTTTATTGATGAAGCCAAACTTTTTATCTTTTTTTACAAGTGCCAAACCATTGTAAAAATCTCCAGATAAATTAAAACTGTTTTGTGGTTCAATAACAATTTCCTTTTCCTTATTAATGTATCCTGTTCCTTTGTTAGTTATAAGTGCTAAATCATTTTGAAAATGTCGAATTCGTCCATATTCAAAAGGGATTATTATTTTGTTTTTCGTGTCAATAATTCCCCATTTATTACTTTTTTCGGCAGTAAACATTTCGTTTTTATAATCTAAAACATTATCGTACTCTATTGGAATAACTATTTCTCCTTTTGCATTAATAATTCCTGCTTTTCCATTGTTTCTAACACGCATAAATCCATTTATAAAATATCCTGAAATTTCATCGTAAATAGGTTCGATTATGACTTTTCCATTGATGTCTATTAATCCTTCTTTTAGTTGTATGTTTTTAATCTGATTCAGATATTCAGCAAAAGTTTGACTTCCATTTCTGTCTTCAGAGTGCATTCTTTTTCTCTTTTCAACTTCTTTACCTGAAATCATAAAAATAGCCTTATTGTCAATAATTGGTTTATAGCTAAAAATCAAGCTGTCAGAAAAAATAATTTCACCTTCTTTGTTTATATAATTCCATTTGTCGTTTTCTTTTATTGAAGCATAACCATTGTAAAAAGGAAATGCATCTTCATAAACTAATGGAATAATTATTTCTCCATTTTCATTAATAAAACCATACTTTTTGTCTTTTATAGCAAGTCCTAAATCATCCCTATACCAATATGTTGCATTGAATTGTGGAAATATTTTTTTACTACCATCTTTAAATAGTATTCCAGGAATAGAATCAAATATTATGTTTGACTTCCCATTAAAAAAGTCAGAAGCGTAAGTGTATTCAGCTTTGATAACTGTTTTTCCTTTTGAATTTAAGAAGCCATAATTCAGAGAGTCTTTTTTTGAGAACATTGAGCGTTCTACTAAATCTGAATAGTAGTTGTTTTGGTCTCCTTGAATATTGTCAGATATTCTTAAAAACTCCATTTTAAAAACATCGTTTCCGATTTTTTTTTGTCCGAAAACATTGGCGGATATTATTAAAATCAGTAAGAATATTTTTTTCATAAGTAGCTTTTTTTAAATGTTGGGTAACGGTTACGTATAATATTAGTGGCGCGTTTAAGCACTAATTTAATAAATAGAAACTTACCAGCGGAAAATTCCGCAGGAATTTTCCAAGTAGGCTAAAACTAGCCATTAATTTTATGCTTTGTTGTGTGTAGTTTTTTTGTTAATAAATTATTGAATCTAAGGCAGTTCCATTGTTGTAATCAACAATTTTTGTTAAAACACCCTTTTCATTAAAATATTTCAATTTACCATGATAAAACCCTTTATTGACATAACCTTCAAGTTTCTTTGTTCCAGAATCATAATATGTTATACAAGAACCTTGATGTTTGTTATTTCTTTTTTGTGAACGCTCTATTATTGTACCATTTTCATTGTATAGAATAAAATTGCCATGAGCATTGTAATCAACTAAATCAGCCTCTGCTTTTAATTCGCCATTTTTAAAATAGATATAAATTTTACCAGATGATTTCAGAGTCAAAGTGTCCAAGTTTATTATTTGAACCCTCTCAATATTTCCATTATCAAAAAAAGTTTTACATGTATCTTTTCTTTTCCCGTTCCAGTAATTTCTATAATGTTCAACTTGTCCATTTTTATAATAACTTGTCATGTGGCCATGAAGTACATTATTTTTTAAAAAATTCATTTCTTCTAATTCTCCACTTTCAAAATAGTGTGAAGATTTTCCATTTTGTTTTCCTTTTATATTTGTTGCTTTACTTTTTAGATTTCCATTTTCCCAATAATCTTCTCTAATTCCGTGTAAAGTGTCATTAACATATTCCACGATTTGTTTAATTGTTTCTCCATCTTTGTAGTAGAATTTCCATTTACCTTGATACATATTATTTTCAAACAAACCTTCTGATTGTAGTAACCCAAGATTTGAATGATAGCCTCTATAATTTCCATTTTCAAAGACCTTACTCACAATTGAATCTGATTTGAATTTGATTGTTCTAATTAGCTTATCTTCTTTGTTAAAGTATTTAATAATTCGATTAGGAAAGCTGTCAATAACTTTTAATTCAGCGTATCTACTTCCATTTGGAAAGAAATAGGTCGAATGCGATTTAGGCAGTTTTATTTCCAATTCAGGGTTTATTTTTTGCCATTTTCCAGCTTTACCATTTTCTTGGTAGAAAACATAATTTTCATTCCGAAAATTCCCATTAGAAATTTCGTCTTTGCAAGAAGAAAGAATGATTAAAAGAAGTAATAAATGTTTTATTTTCAATTCAGTAGGTTGGTTAGGTTAAATTACACACAACGTTGATGTATATGGAAAGTTGCGAGTTTGTGTGCGAGGATTTTCCGAAGGAAAATCAGAAGCTAGCAAACAAAGCAACTAACATTGGTTTAGCTAAAACTAGCAATTTTTTATATACTTTGTTGTGCAACGTATTTATATTTTTTTTATAATCCATTCCGATATTTTTTCAATTCGGAAAATTAAAATCAAAGCCATAATTATTCTTAAAATATATTTAAGAAAACTAAAGTCAGGAATTTGAGCATTTACATTTCCATTCAGTTTAGAGGTCAATTGAATACAATATTCTATAAAGTCAGGAATAAAATAAATTGAACTTGCTAACCAAACAATACCAACTGTCATTAAAATCACTTTTGATAGTGATTTAGGATTTAGTTCTGTTATTATCTCATTATCTGATTTGATTAGTTTTTTAGAAATCCACTCTGCTTTAAGGAACAGAAATAAAGAAACAACAATATTGGCTAAAGTCAGAAATGTTCCTGTAAAATAAAATTTATCAATCGGTTCTTTTAATAATTCTAATTCTTTGAATTTAGCCATTGTAGCAGTTCCGTAAATAGATAAGAAATAAGAACCGAAATGGTCGAAAATTTTAATGAATAAGAATATTCCAGCTATTCTTAAGATTAGGGCTGTTAAAATTCGGTTTGTCATCAATTTTCGGTTTTGGTCATATGTTGCACAACGGTTACGTATAATATTAGTGGCGCGTTTAAGCACTAATTTAGTAAATAGAAACTTGCCAGCGGAAAATTCCGAAGGAATTTTCCAAGTAAGCTAAAACTAGCCATTAATTTTATGCATTGTTAGCTGTTGTTATTTATGTAATTCATCTGTTCAGTAATAATTCCGTCAAGTTCAGTTTTAGTCATTTGTTTTAATTCGTATGATTTACAAATTACCTCCAACGTTACATCTTTAAATTTTGCTACATAATGTTTTCGATCAGTGGAAAGTCCTTTAACGTGTCTAGGATGTGCACTGTTCATTTTTTCAATTTCGTTAATCCATTCAGAGTTTTTTACTTCAAAAAATCCATAGAATCCTAATCCGAATTTTTGCAGAGGATGTCCAATTTCGTCATTTGGATAACCATATTTATAAATAGACAAAGAATTGAAACATAGTAAATCAATAACTCCATCCTTTTCCTCAAGCAAAAGATATAATTCTTGCTGACTTGAAATAACAAAGTTCTCATACATAAATCGGAAATGTTTTTCCAATTTGATTTCAACCACAACAGGTTCGGACAAACTCTCCTTATCAGCAATAAGGTTTTCTTTTTTATGTTTTTTCTTTCTAAATATGCTCATTTTCTAATAACAGCTAACGGTTACGTATAATATTAGTGGTGCGTTTAAGCACTAATTTAGTAAATAGAAACTTGCCAGCGGAAAATTCCGCAGGAATTTTCCAAGTAGGCTAAAACCAGCCATTAATTTTATACTTTGTTAGCAATAGTTAATTTTTATCGCTTTATCAGATATTTTAATCTAGATAATTGATTCCCCTTTCAACAATATAGATTGGATGAAGTTGACCAAGTTCTTTTTCTATAAAAACCGTACATTTTATCCAATTTCCTTTTTCATCGTAATCATATTTATTTTTAATCTTTTTGATTAGTTCGAACTCTGAATTATAGGTGCATATTTCTAATACACTCCCGAACTTGTCATATTCAAAGAGCTTTTTTTCTTCAATATTTAATGAAGTATCGAATGACAATTCTTCAATGATTTGACTTTTTTCATCGTATTTATAAATGGTTTTATTGATGAGTGTAAGGTTCGAGTTTATACTGCTAAAAATTTCACTTTCGATTAAATTATTGTTTTTATCATAAGAATTAATGTTTTGACTAAATAAATCTCCATCCTGCGCATCATAGGTAGATGATTTGACACGATTTCCGTTCAAATCATATTCAAAGGTGAATTCCATATCTAAGGAGTCATTTGAGTTAAAAAAACATGTTTTAACTAAATAATCGTTTTCATCGTAATACTCTTTTGCCTTACTTTTGAGTTTTGAATGAGCATCATAAACTATTGTCTCAATATTTTTTCCCACTGGGGAGCGAACGAAAATTATTTTTTCGAAAACACTATTATCCCAGTCAAGTCTTTGCTTTTCAATAATTAGATTATTCTTGTCATATAGAGAATAATAGTCATCACTATCAGTCCCTTCTCCCAATAAGTAGTCTTCATCCATTCTACTTCTCATTCCCTTTGTTAAGAGTTCGGAATCATAATGTGCAACATATGATAGTTGTTTAATAGATTTTATATTGCCTTTTATATTGTGTTCTTTTTTCATTTGCATATTGAAGCTGTAGATTTTGAGTCTGTTTATTTAACAGTAGAAGTGTTTTTTAAATTATTGCTAACGGTTATGCATATGGAAAGTGCGATTTTGTATGCGAGGATTTTCCGAAGGAAAATCAGAAGCAAGCAAAGAAGCAATAACCATAAGATTCAGTACTAAAATAAGCATTTTTGATATGCGATGTTGGGTTTTAGTGCTTTTTTTGTCAGATTAATATTTTATTCAGTTTGTTTTTTCGGTCAAATATTTTTTCCGAAATCTTGCTAAAGTCAGATGATTTATTTGTCCGTTTTTGTTTTGTTCCGCAAACAAACTCAAAAGTCCGCCATAATTTTAGTCTGCGTTTTTATATTCCGCAAACTTGCTAAAAATCCACAGTTTTATTTGTCGTAATTGACTAAAATTCTGCGTAAACTTTGGGTTATAAAATTCAGATTTTTTAATCAGTTTTATTTTTTTCGATAGAGTGAGCAGCATTAAACCCAACGGTTACGTATAATATTAGTGGCGCGTTTAAGCACTAATTTAGTAAATAGAAACTTGCCAGCGGAAAATTCCGAAGGAATTTTCCAAGTAAGCTAAAACTAGCCATTAATTTTATGCTTTGTTACCACACGTATTTTTTTACGAAATCCAAGTTCCAGCAATTTTATCTATTATCCATTTACCACTCTCATTTTTCTTGATAAAAATTCTAAAACCACTTCCGTTTAGAATTCCCATTGTATATCCTCCATTCAGAACTCCATAAGATTTGGTTTGGTCAAAAATAATTCTACTAAAACCTATGTTAGCTGCAATAAAATAATCATATTTGGTTCTCCAAAATTCACGACCATTTGGAAATTCCGAACGATACTTAAACTTAATTTTCTCGTTATTCGATTTTAATTTGTTTAAGTCGATTTTATAGTTTAGTCCAAGTTTTGTGTCTACTGAATCGTGAATTTTAAAATATTCAGATAATTTATTTCCGTCATTTTTTTTAAATCCACTGACAGAGTCAGAGACGACTAAAAATATTGATGATTTATCTTTTTTTAATGAGTCCTTTTTTCTTTCCCATTTTCGCATATCACTCTTATACTTGTTACTGTTTTTATAGTCTTCAATGGCTTTGTCAATATTGTTTTTGTATTCTTCTTTATCAAAAAAATTAGGTTGTGGTGGTGGCGGTGGAATAAGTCGTTTGTCGTAATAGATTGAATCTAAAATAGCAGGAAATATTTCGTAGAAAACGTTTTGTTCAAATTCAGTTTCACTAACGACTTTTTCTTCTTTACAACTCCAGAAAAACAAGATCAAAATTGGAAGTACGAATATTGATGTTAGCGTTTTTTTCATATGTGTGGTAACGGTTGTGTATAAGGATAGTGCGGTTTTATGTCCGAGGATTTTCCGCAGGAAAATCAGAGTGACTAAAAAAGCACTAACTTTTTGATTAAGAAATAAATTTAAGCATTATTTCTTATACTTTGTTGCAAGCAGTTTTTTCTTTCCTTTATTAATTCAGTTAATTTATTCAGTTCAATTTCGTTTATTTTTTCCCAATCATTATCTTTAAATTCTAATGTATCGAATTTTTTTAAACTCCGAAATAATGGTAGAATTATTGATTCAAAATCTCCAGATATTTTATAGATTCCTTTTCGTTTTTCATTCAGAACATTAGAGTTTGAAATTAATAATTCAATTTTTTTTCCATTTGGAATTAGTTCAAACATATAATATCCAGGTTCTAAAAACCAATACATTTTCGATTCAATTCCTTTCAGAGTAGAAATAAGACATTCACAAAGTAAATCAGTTGGAATTTTAGGAACATCTGAGGCATCAAAATTTAATTCAAATTCAGCGTATTTAAATTCAGTCGGAAGCCAACCACTTTCTGGTTTTCCAAAATTTAACTCTATTTTATCGATTTTTCTCAAATTGCTTACAACGGTTGTGTATATGAATAGTGCGGTTTTGTGTCCGAGGATTTTCCGTAGGAAAATCAGAGAGACCAAATGCGCACTAACCTTTTGATTTAGGAATAAATTTAAGCATTATTTCTTATACTTTGTTGTGCATAGTATTTATTCCAAACAGATAATTCCATTTCGCGATATTTTATCTCCATCTTCTAATGTCATTGTAGATGTATAAAACAAGCATTTTCCTTCAATTTTTGTTTTAGCAACGATAATTCCGTTATTATCGTTAATCCATTTTTGATTACCATTCAAATCCATTTTAGAAGAGTCGTAAGTCAGTCGGTAAGTACAATCATCAATCCATTCAATAATCTCATAAGTAGGTTGTCCAGTTTCAATATTATTTTCCCATTTACTTTGAGAATGATTTTCACGAATAACAATTTGTTTTGTAAAAATAGTATCTCTTATAGGCTTTATATCAAATATGGTGTCATTTGATACAATTGAAATTTGGGCATATTTTTGAGTCCACGGAATATAAAATTTTCCATTTTTAAAATCCGAGCAACTCAATTCCTGCGCACTTGACGTGAGTCCGATTAACAATACTGTAAATATTAAGAATGTCGATTTTTTCATATTATGCACAACGGATTTATATATGATTTGTTACGTGTTTTAAGCACCTAATTTAGCAAATAAAAACTGAATAGAAAATCCGCGAGGATTTTCGTAAGTAGGCAAGAACTAGCAATAAATTATATATGTTGTTGTAGGTAGTTATTCTTTGTCTAATTCCAAATAGTAAAGTTTTGCAGCTTCTTGGATTTCGTCATCCAAACTGTCGTCAAGTGCATATGAATATAATACCCATTTGTCATTTGGCTTATAAAATTTAAAAATAAATCTTATTGGTTGTCGGTCATATTTTATCAGATACGAATATAATTCAAAGCTTTCAGCGAACTTTTTCTTTGTGATGATTTCATATCCATAATATTTACCCATATAACTTTCAGTAAAACCATTCACAGTACCAATCACTTTATCAATATCATCTTTTACTCTTTCAGTCCATTTATTTGTCGCATATAATTCCTTCACAGCTTTTCCAGCGTCTTTTTCATAAGTTGCAAAAAAATTATCAATTAAATCTTGTGGGCTAGATTGAGCAAATAAGGTTCCTGATGTTGAAATCAATAATACGATTAATAGTTTTTTCATAGTTTTTATGTTTTTTTTATGGGTTTCGTTTAATTACCTACAACGGTTACGTATAATATTAGTGGCGCGTTTAAGCTCTAATTTAGTAAATAGAAACTTGCCAGTGGAAAATTCCGCAGGAATTTTCCAAGTAAGCTAAAACCAGCCATTAATTTTATGCTTTGTTAGCCACTGTTTTTATTTTTCAATTTCTCTTTAATCCGTTCAATTTCTTTTACTAAATTGTTTTCATTTAGATATATTATTAAACTATCTGACTTAATTTCAAAATCGCTACTATACTTATCAATCCAAGTCGAC
>NZ_JBISCC010000023.1:0-526 GCF_044385915.1 Thalassobellus citreus
CTGGTTTAGCGCATGCTTATACTGGAGGAGGTTTTTCCGATTGGTTTTTACCTAGTAAGGATGAGTTAGATGAAATGTATGATAAAAAGACCGAAATAAATGCTGGTGCAAGTTTAAATAGTGGTAGCGATCTTTCTGTGAATCCCTACTGGAGTTCTACGGAGAGCGGTACCACTAGCGCGTGGGAACAGAGTTTCACCATTGGTAATCAGAGCACCAACGGTAAGAGCGCCACGCCCACTGTGCGTGCCGTTCGGGCTTTTTAGTTATTTAATTATTTAGTTATTAAAAAAGTTTACCGCGTAAGCGGTCGGTTTATTTTTAAAAAAAATGGCATTACACACAGAGTTACCTGTATATAGAGACACATATAAATTGGTGTTAGAAGTTTTTGTAAGTACTAAAACCTTTCCTAAAGAATATAAGTATAGTTTAGGTAGAGATATGGAACGCGATGTATTGGTTTTAATGCGTTGTATTTACCGTGCCAACAGATCTCAAGAGAAAACTGTTTTTTTAAATGATT
>NZ_JBISCC010000084.1:0-7093 GCF_044385915.1 Thalassobellus citreus
TTCTCCAATAGGAATTGAGCAATATTTTCCGCTTAACTTTTCTTGCGAAAAAGTCATAATAGAAGTCAGAAGTATGATTATTTGCAGAATCGTTCTCATAATGTTTGCCAACGGTTACGTATAATATTAGTGGCGCGTTTAAGCACTAATTTAGTAAATAGAAACTTGCCAGCGGAAAATTCCTGCGGAATTTTCCAAGTAGGCTAAAACTAGCCATTAATTTTATGCTTTGTTGTGCCTAGTTATTTTTTATTAATTTTTCTATCCAATTAAAGCAATCTTTGTTGTCCATAATACTCCAAGAATGCGGATGTTTAGTTCCATCTAATTTGATTCCTTTGCCCATTGTGATTATGACATTCGCATCCTTATTTCCCATAAGTTTTAAATCGTTTATCATTGCAACAATGTCAGTTCCATTCCAATCGTAGAGGTCTCTTCTTCTTTCGTTCATAAGCCAATTAACATCTAAATCTGTGTACATTCTAATTGGAATGTTTTTTAAGTACTCTGCATTTCCTCCATTTTCTACTCCATTTGAATAAATTGATGCCTTAATATATTTCTCGGGAAATTCTTTTGGTGAACCGCCATAAATCTCATTATAGTTATTCATTATCCATCTCGCTTCTCCAACTCCAAGTTCTGAAAAATTCCTTTTAATTTCTCTTTCACAATATTCATAAAAGTGTGCTTTATCCAAAGGCACATCTAGTCCAAAAACTCCTTTAGGTTTTAGATAGGTTTTCTTTTTGTCTTTTACAGCTTGTTGTGCATAAGTCAATGAAATCATTCCTCCATTTGATAGTCCACCAAGTATAAAGTTCTCTTCTGGGATTTTATGCTTCTCAATAACATCTTTGAATATTATGTTTAAAGTCTCTATTTCAACTTCTCTATTTTCAGTTCCCCAATTTATAGAGGGAATTATCGTTATAATACCTTTGCCATAAGCAAGTTTTGGAATAGTAATTTGTTTTATCAAATCTTCAGTAGTTTCTCCACCTGATGGTAAAATCACTATTGCTCCTTTAATTTTTCCTTTCGGCACAAGTTTTAGGTAATAAAGTTCGGTACTTTCTCCATCATTGATATATAAGTTTGAAGCATCAGAACTATCTAGTACAACTTTTTCAAAATCCTGACCTTTACAAGAAATACTTATCAGAAGTGAAAAAAACAATATGATTTTATATTTGTTCATTGGTATGTTTTAATTAGGCACAACGGTTATGCATATGGAAAGTGCGATTTTGTGTGCGAGGATTTTCCGAAGGAAAATCAGAAGCAAGCAAAGAAGCAATAACCATAAGATTAAGCACTAAAATAAGCATTTTTTATATGCGATGTTGTAGTGCGTTTTTATTTAATCATTTTTTTAAGGTTTTCTGAATACTTTTCAGAGTCGACGAAATCAATGAAATGTCCATAAAAAGGACTAATCCATTTTTTCTCTTTATTGCTCAAAACAACAATCATATTGAATGATTTATTGTAATCAACTTTATCAATGTCAGTCCAATAAATTTCTTTTTTTGTCCCAATCTCGTTTTTTATAATCATTGATTTATCTCCGATAATAATTTTATACTTGTAATAATGTAAGGTCAGGTAGAGTCCGATTGAGAAAAAACCAATAAACATTAGGAGAACACTCAAAAGTCCGTCGTTTTCATATTCCTTAAGCACAAAAAACAGAACATAGATTAATAACAAGGAAATTGCAAAACAAAGAAGTCCGAAGAAGAGAATCAATTTTCCAGGTTTTAAATCCATTCAGATAGGTTTTTAATGCACTACAACGGTTTTATATATGATTTGTTGCGTGTTTCAAGCACTGAATTTAGTAAATAAAAACCGAATAGAAAATCCGCGAGGATTTTCGTAAGTAGGTTAGAACTAGCAATAAATTATATATGTTGTTGTGTGTAGGTTTTATTTGATTCCACCGAATGCTCCAAAACACATATTCTTATGTAAAATCTCTGTTTTTTTAAAACCTATTTTTTTCATTAATTCTAACTGATAAGTCATAGACCTAGGAGAATCTTCTTTTTCTATATATTCAAACACTTTTTTTCTGTATTCTTTTCCATCTACACTTTCTAAATAATCTCCATAACGTTCCCAAGTGTATTCATTTACAGCACTAGTTTCTTGAGTTATTAAGTCTGAAATCATTAAACATCCACCTGGTTTTAGTAAACGAAATAATTTATCAAATGTAGTTTCCCAGTCGTTGTCATCCCTCAAATGATGTAATACAGCTCCAGCTAATATGATGTCAAAACGATTATCTTTTAAATCTACTTCTCTAATATCTCCTTGAATAATTTCTACTGTACTGGTTGTTTTAGCTGATACTCTTTCCTTTGCTTTGTTTAACATAGGTCTACTCAAATCAACTAGAGTACAGTTAAGGTCTGCGATTTTAGTTAGCATTTTTAGACTATAATTTCCTGCTCCACAGCCAATGTCTAATAAATATTGTGCTTTAGGGTTTATTCTCTTTGAAGCTTCGGTTAAAAGTTCAAGAGATATTTTGGCATCAATTGTAGCTATTTGACCAGTGTCTAGATTAGAAAATCGTTCAACATCATTATCAAATCGTTCTTTAATTTCTTTAACTGTTGATTTATTCATTTTTGTAATGTTTTATTTGTTATTTCAAATGTATAGCTCTTTTAATTGTTTTAAAAAGACTTAATTTGTCAATTAATAATACCTTTAAAGTATAATTATGGAATTAAGGCATTTAAGATATTTTTTAGCAGTAGCAGAAGAATTGAACTTTACAAAAGCTTCTGAAAAGCTCTGTATTTCTCAGCCTCCTTTGAGTAGACAAATAAAAGAATTAGAAAATGAACTAGGAGCTAGGTTATTTGAAAGGAATAATAAAAAGGTTGCCTTAACTGAAGCTGGTAAATACTTTAAAGATAAAATAACTAACCAGTTACAAGACTTAGAGTCAGTAGTTTTAAAGACTAGAAAAATTTCAGAAAACGTTAATGGTGAATATAGAATAGGATATATTAGTTCAACATTCTCTGATAAGATGACAAAACTTGTTCAGTTTTTAACTGAAAAATATCCATTTTTAAAAATTAAATTATACGAGGTTTCTACAGTCAAGCAAATTTTAGCTTTGGAGCAAAATAAATTAGATTTGGGAATAATTAGAGCTCCTTTAATATCTACAAAGATAATTTCTAAACGATGGTTTAAAGATTCTTATTCGTTAGTTTTTAATAACAATCTGAATAGGAATGTTGAGAGTTTAGTTGATGTAAAAGATAACGTTTTCGTTTTTTTTAATAAAGATTATGCTCCTGTATATTATAATTCTCTTATTGAAATTTGTTCACATTCTGGGTTTATACCTAATGTTGTTCACGAATCAAATAAT
This sequence comes from Thalassobellus citreus, assembly GCF_044385915.1. Lineage (NCBI taxonomy): Bacteria > Pseudomonadati > Bacteroidota > Flavobacteriia > Flavobacteriales > Flavobacteriaceae > Thalassobellus > Thalassobellus citreus. The sequence continues at coordinate 3,407 of NZ_JBISCC010000084.1, forward strand.
ATTAATTCCATAATTCAATTGGTAAGAAATGGGTTAGGAATTTCTATTGTGCCAAGTAGTTTGAAAAATAGTCATACGTATTCAGAATTATCATTTTTAGATTTAGATAATAAGTTTTCTACGGATGTTTTACTTGCAACCTCAAAGAGTGAAGAATCAGAAATAACAGATTCGGCTGTATCATTTTTATTGACGTGAATTTTAACTTACACACAACGAGTTTGTGTATGCTTTGTTGCGTGTTTCAAGCACTAAAGTACGTAAATAAATTCATAGATAGAAAGTCCGTGAGGACTTTCCCAAGTAGGCTATAAGCTAGCAATAAAATATACACGTTGTTGTGCCTAGTTTTTATTCTTTATATATAATTCGTTTTTTATTCCTCCCTTTAGATTTGAACACTTTTTTAATATCGTGTAAATCATAAAGTCCTTTTTTAGTGTTTTTTTCGAGTTTCATTCTCAATTCAGACACACGATTGTAATATTTTTTTCCAATTTCTTCGATTTCAGAATTGGATTTCTTATTTACGTGATTATTTAAATTAAAAAAGAGATTATTTATTTCGTCAAGAGTTTCGTGAGTTTCATTGTCAATCCAAAGTCCATATGATATTGCTAACATCAAATTTTGTTGAAATTCATAAAATTTACTTTCTCCTTGTCCAAAAATCAAATGATAAGGTTTTCCATCATCGTCCAATACAACACTTTTCATAACTGCGATTTGATTCTCAATGAATTCATAAGCATTAAGTCGTTTCTTTAAAATTTCTTTGTAGTATTCATTTCTGAAATCCATATTTTTTAGTCGGATTGAAGTCAAATAAGAGATAATTGCTGATACAATTCCTGCAATTACTCCACTCGCTAATAAAATTTTGATGGTTTCCGACATTTTTTCTCAAATTAGGCACAACGGTTACGTATAATATTAGTGGCGCGTTTAAGCACTAATTTAGTAAATAGAAACTTACCAGCGGAAAATTCCGAAGGAATTTTCCAAGTAAGCTAGAACTAGCCATTAATTTTATGCTTTGTTGTATGCCGTTTTTTTTCAGATTATTAATGTTCCTTTATAATAAAAACTCATTTTTGAATTTTCAATAAACTCGTCCAATTCAGTTTCTTTTGTTGCTTTGTCATTATATAATTCAATATAATATTCGGTTGGATTAGAAACACCTATTCTAAAAACCCAAAATTTGAATCGTTTCGTTTGAGAGTTTGGATTTATTTTTTCCAATTGTTCAAAACAACAAATCGCTAAACTATCATTTCGAGAAAGATTGAAAAAAACTTTTTGATTTTGACTTAAAGAATCAATTTTCGCTTTCGTTTTTTTTGTAGTTTCCTTTCCAAATATTACATCTGGATTAAAAATTCCGTTGTCAATAAGTTTTAGAAATTCCGTGTTTCCAGTTTCTATTTTTAAAATCTTTTCTCCAAATCTGTAAGTATTACTGTCAATTGAATCAATCTTTCCAGAAAATCGATCATATTCAGTTTTAACATACTCTTTTGAATTAAAAACTTCTTTGGAAAATCGATATTTTGCTCTGTTGTCTGTTTGTCCAAAAACATTGAAGAAACTTAATACAATTAATATGTTCGTAATTATCGTTTTCATAAATGGCATACAACGGTTGTGTATAAGGATAGTGCGGTTTTGTGTCCGAGGATTTTCCGTAGGAAAATCAGAGAGACCAAATACTCACTAACCTTTAGATTTAGGAATAAATTTAAGCATTATTTCTTATACTTTGTTGTACGCAGTTTTTATTTTATTTAAACTCTCCATTTGACTTTCAAACCCCTCAAATGAATGCTCTAAATTTTGAGCATATTTGTCGGAAACCCAATCTTTGTACAAATCCAAATATTTTTCCATTTCATTTGTTCCGTTAAGTTGGTCAGTCCATTTTAGAGCGGACATAGCGTCTCTTTGGTCAAAATGTAAATGTTTTTGTGTCAAATAATAGTCAAGATATTTTTTTAAATATTCAATTCCATCTTTGGTGTTGAAAGAAGCTAAAGTCAAACAATATCCAGTTCCAGCATAACAAACTTGACTTTTTAAAAGATGAATTCCGATTATATCCTCAACTTCTTTTAAATCCATTATTGTCGAGAAATATGCTCCGACAATTCGTGTTCTCCAATTAAAATCGCCAAGTAAATTCTTAACCACATCAGTATTCAAATCGTCTTTTATTGGCACAAGTTTCTCTATAAATTCATTAGTATTATTTATCTGAAACATATAAAAAGGAACGCACCATTTTTTTATAAAATCAGGTTCGAGTTTTATTTCGTTCGAGTAATGGTCCAATTCCTCAAATGAACTTTTGTGTCTTACTGTTGCTCCAGCAGAATGTAATTCGATTTGTCTTTTTGTTTTTTCGTCCATTTTCGGTTCGGGCAAATTGCGTACAACGGTTTTATATATGATTTGTTGCGTGTTTTAAGCACTGAATTTAGTAAATAAAAACCGAATAGAAAATCCGCGAGGATTTTCGTAAGTAGGCTAGAACTAGCAATAAATTATATATGTTGTTGTGCGTTCGTTTTTTATTTAAATAGATAGTCTAATATTTCAAATTTTTTAAGTCCGAAAGCAATCGCAAAAATCCAATAGATAACAAGGAATATTTTGACTGCTATTTTCTCTGGTAATACTCCAAAAAATTCCATTAAATGTTGTGGAAACTTCACTATAAAATCAATCCAAAAGACTGGGTTAAAAGATTCTCTAAATCTTTTTCTATAAACGCCAATAGCTTCATTAAATCTATTCTGTACATTTCCAACAATATCTTCTCTACGATTAGTCAAATTATCAAAAACTGAAACTCGTGTATTTGAAAAATTCCCAAAGCCTAAAAATTCTTGATGAATTACAGAAGAATCTTTTAGTCCAGCATCTTTGAATAAGGATTTTATTTCCTCTTTATTTTGAATAAATTTATAATTATCAGTTCTGATATATTCTAAATACTTGTCGTATAAATTTTTAATCCGAATATATTTATAAAGATTAGTTATAAATCTTAAAAGCATAACTCCGACAAAAAATCCTATGATATAATACCAATTCATTTAATTTATATTTTCAATTAGTTCCATATCGCTGTCATTAAAAGACGTCCATTCTCCAGAATCATAATTTTTAGAGTAAAGTCCGTTTTCGGTAATCTCTAAATATTCATTCTCCATTATTTCAATTAGTTCATCAATTGTTTTAACTTTCTCTAATTTATTGTCATTGATTATTAATGATTCAAAATTCTTTAACGAATTTATGTATGCATACTCGGGTTTATGTATACCAATTACATATTCATCCAAATCGCCACAACTACTAATTAAATATTTGGAATCTGATTCTTTAATTTCGATTAGTAATGATTCGATAGTCAATTCTCTTGATAATCTTTCCGCTCCAATCAAAAAAGGAATCGTCAAGCCATATCTGCCTTTTTTATTACACCAATAGTTAATTAATTTTTTCCAAATCATTGTTATTCGGTTAGTTTTTAAATGACGCACAACGGTTGTGTATAAGGATAGTGCGGTTTTGTGTCCGAGGATTTTCCGCAGGAAAATCAGAGAGACCAAATACGCGCTATCTTTTTGATTTAGTAATAAAATTAAGCATTATTTCTTATACTTTGTTGTGCCTCGTTTT
>NZ_JBISCC010000109.1:0-67102 GCF_044385915.1 Thalassobellus citreus
TATAAATTAGGAAAACGCATGCTTTGTGGTGTACCCATGCCAGAAGGAATGAAGGAAAACGATGCGTTTCCAGAGCCAATAATCACGCCAGCTACAAAAGCAGAAATGGGCGATCATGATGAAGATATTTCTCGTGAAGACATTTTAAAACGTGGTATTGTTTCAGAAGCAGATTACATTATTCTTGAAGATTACACCCGTAAATTATTTCAACGTGGTTCTGAAATTGCAGCATCTCGTGGTTTAATATTAGTAGATACCAAATATGAATTCGGAAAAACCAAAGACGGTAAAATTGTTTTAATAGACGAAATACACACACCAGATTCATCGCGTTATTTTTACGCCGATGGTTATCAAGAACGTCAAGATAGAGGAGAAGCTCAAAAGCAACTATCTAAAGAGTTTGTGCGCCAATGGTTAATAGCTAATGACTTTCAAGGTTTAGAAGGGCAAACAGTGCCTTTTATGAGCGACGAGTATATTCAATCTGTAAGCGAACGATATATTGAACTTTATGAAAACATTACAGGAGAAACTTTTGTTAAGGCAGATGTTTCAAATATTCAAGAGCGTATTGAGGATAATGTTTTGGAGTATTTGAAATAAATACTTAGAAAACTTTAAATAATAAAAAAGACCTTGTTTTTACAAGGTCTTTTTTATTGAGACTATTTTAGTTACTATTAGTGCTTATACAAAGCTAATTCCATGTTTGGCACAAATTTCAGCTACTTTATCAAAATTAGGAGGTCCATCAGGAAGTTTTGCTAATTCTTTAAACATATGCTCTATTCCAGCAGGGAAAGCAGAAGTAATCATTTTAGCTTTTTCTGTTCCTATAACTTTCCATGAATGCGGGATTTCTTTTGGAGCAAAAGCAATATCTCCTTCATTTAAAATAGTTGTTTTTCCATCAACCATTATTTCAATTTGCCCTTTAATGACTCTAAATATTTCATCTTCTTTCGTGTGAATGTGTGGAGGTATTCCAACTCCTGGTTCTACATTATCTACCCATTCAACTATTTGGTTTTCTGTGTCGCTACCTAGTATTTTATGAGTTTGTATATCTCCAATTACGTTTAAAATATCACCATCAGAATCTTTAACAATTTTTGGTTGAGCATGTGTTTTGTTAAGTTTATTAGTTTTTGGATTTTGACATTGAATTATACTTGGAATTAATGCCAAACCTAAACCAATCCCCGAAGTTTTTAAAAATTTTTTTCTGTCCATGATATAAGTTTTTTGCAAAATACATTGGTAATTGTATTGTTGCAATGTGATAATCACGGTAAATTCTTAGAATTTAGGAAAAACTAATTTATTCTTAAAGATGTAGGTGTAATTCCTGTATGAGTTTTAAAAAAGTAGCTAAAATAATCTGGAGAAGAAAAACCTAAATCAAAACTTATCTCCTTAATAGATTTGTTTGAAAATTTTAATTGATGCCTAGATCTCATCAATAATTGTTCAATAATGATACTTTTTGAGCTTACATTTAATACTTCTTGTACACATTCATTTAAATATTTTGGTGATAAATTAAGAAGTTTAGCATAGTACGTTACTTCATGGTTATTCAAAATGTGTTTATCAACGAGTGTTTTAAATTTGTACACAATATTAGTTTTGGAGTTGTTGTTTGAAACTATTGATTTAATATTGCACTGTCCGTCGCAGTATACAAAAAATGTATTTAATAACGATAGTATAGCGTCATCCTTATGGTTAAGATGTGACCCTAAAAGCTCATCAATCATTTCCAAAATTGCTTGTGTTCTTTTCTCAATTCCTGGGCTTAATTTAAATAAAGGTATTTCACCTGAATTGAAAATCCTTATTTTATTAATGTGAAGATTGCTTAAAATAGGACTATTTAAAACATCACTAGGTAAATACAAGATATAACCTGAAGATGTTGAATTGTTTTTTTTGAATATCTTCCATTGATATTTAGGATTGAGGAAGAAAATAGAGTTTGAAACATTTTTATATAAAACACTATCTATTTCAATACCTTCTACTTCATTTTTAATCCAACAAACAGCATAATCATTACTGTTTTGCTTTAAAGTGGTTTCTTTAATTATTTTTGTGATATTAATAAAATCGACTTTCATTTGGTATTAATGCCAATATATTTGTTAGCTTTTGTTTAGCTAAAAATAGCAATTTTTTATAAACTTTTTTTAAGGTTAGTATTTTTAGCTTCAAAATCAATATGTTATATTCACAATTAAATATTTCATCTTTAAACAAAATACACTCTTAATGTACATAACACGTTGTTTAATTTTTATTTACATTTTTGTGTTTGTTTCTTGTAAAGAGTTAAATAGTATAGAGCAATTTATTACTTCAAAAAAATTAGGTTTTCAAATTATAAACCCTGATTTAAAACTAGATACTTCTCCTGAAAACATTGTACTTATTAATGATAGTGTAAACAATATTTTTGAGACTTGGAATCATATTCATAATATTAATAATGAATGGAAAGGAATAACTAAGTCTGGAAGTAATTATAATGTTAGTAAAAAACGAAATGTGTTTTCAAAGTCCTTTAATAGTATTATTGTTAAAAAGTATGGAGATTGGGAGCATCAGCATGCTAATGGTTATGTATTAAAGCCTATAGAAAATAACATTACAATTGCTTCATTAAACAAAATAATTCTAGATATATATTATGATTCTGATTTGAGTAGCATTCCAAATTTAGAAAAAATAAAATCTGTTTATGGACATTTGTTATCAGATACCCAAATAGAGAATTGGGATAATGGATTATTTAATTTTGATATTCAGATTTATACTAAAAGTAAAAATACATTGGCTATGAATGTAACACTTAAAAGAGAACTGTCTGATAGGTGGTTGAGAATTGAAGTGCCAATTAAAAATATGCAATGCTGGAATAAAGATAGACAACCTATTGGACTTAAGAATATTCTTGTAGACACTATTCAATCAATTAATCTAACCGCAGAAACAAAAAGTAGATTGGTTTACCGAAATCTTGATACTAAGAAATTTAATACTGAAACTACTCCAAAACTGTTTAAAGAGATGGCTGTTAGAATAAAGCGATTTGAACTAGAAAAAAAGTAAATTTTAAAATAGTAATTAGTACTAAAGCATTATGGTTTTTCAATATAATGTTTCCCTTGCCATAAATCTTTTTCAATGAGTTTTTTATCAATTTTAGCTACGATCTCAAAATTCTTAAGACCATTCCATTTTGGAGCAATTAATAAATGAGCAGGAGATTCGCTAATAAAGCGTTCAATAATAATTTCAGGCCTTAAAAGCGCAATAAAATCAGTCACTAAATCAATATAAGCTTCTGCAGAATACAAGCTAAACATTTCAGGTTTTTCTTTTAATTGAATAGCCATCATGGTATGCTTTACAACTTGTAATTGGTGTAGTTTTAATGTGTTTATTGGTAATTTTGAAAGTTTGATAGCATGATTTAAAATGTCGTCTTTACTTTCTCCTGGTAACCCAATAATCATATGAGCGCCCAAGTGTATTCCTTTGTCTTTAGAGAGTTGGTAAGCATCAACAGTTTCTTTAAACGTATGGCAGCGGTTCACCATTTTTAAGGTGCTATCTAAAGTGCTTTCAACACCAAATTCTAAAGAAATATAGTAGGTATTAGATAATTCAGATAAAAAACTAATAAGATCATCGTTAATACAATCTGGTCTGGTACCTATTACTAACCCTATTACTTTAGGATGATTAATTGCTTCTAGGTATAATTCTTTTACCAAATTGATATCGGCATACGTATTAGTATATGCTTGAAAATAAGCTAGGTATTGTTGTGTTTTGTATTTCTTAGAAAAAAACGCAATACCACTATCTAACTGTTCACTAATACTTTTACTTGGTTTACAATATTTAGGATTAAATGTATTGTTATTGCAATAGGTACACCCGCCAACACCTTTTGTGCCATCTCTGTTCGGACAAGTAAAACCTGTGTCTAAGGATATTTTTTGAACACGTTCTGAAAATTTATTCTTAATAAAAGAACTATAATCATTGTAGCGTTTGTTATTGTTACCGAACATTAATTAACTTTAAAATTTGAATAGTTTAGCTTAACCTTCTGTTATTTATTGGTTATTCGTTTCTATAATTATTAATTGATGATAACCATCAGAATCTGATTTTTTTAGACATCAAAAATACTAATAGTAAAGCCTAAGAAAATTGACAAAAGTTAGTTTGTGCAGGGGGTAAAATTCAAAATAAAGCTTCCTCCATGATGTCAGCCTTTTTTAAAACAGCATTTAATTCCCAAGGAAGGTTTATAACGAGTTTTGCTCCATTATCAATTAATTCCTTTTTTGTTCTAAAACCCCAAGAAACGCCTACAGCAAACATATTGGCATTATTTGCCGTTTCCATATCGATACCGGTATCGCCTACATAAATAATTTCTTCGGGTTTTATGCCTAAGTTTTTACTTATTTCAAGGGCTTTAATTGGGTTTGGTTTTTTGTGTGCTTCTTTGCTTAATCCTTCTACATATTCAAAATAGTGTGGTAGCAATGTCTTGACTACTTTTTTTGTAAGATTATGTTCCTTATTAGATAATACATTAAGTTTAAGTTTTTGAGATTTTAAGTGTTCTAATAAGTCTATAATCCCATCGTAAGGTTTTGTTTTATCGGTAATATGGTTACGATAAATTTCTATCATAGATTCGGTACTTCTTTTAATTTGTGCTTCATCACGATACATTTCTGGTAAGGCTTTTGCAACGAGACTTCTAATGCCGTTGCCAATAAAATCTTGATAGGCTTCATAACTATGCTTAGGATAATTATAGATTTCAAGAGCTTTATTCATAGCATTTGCTAGGTCTTCAAGAGGGTTTACTAATGTTCCGTCTAAATCGAAAATGACTGCTTTGTAGGTCATGGTATTAATATATAGGTTAATAATTTAATTTAACTTCTCTATCGTTTAATGGTTGTTCATTGCGATAGTTGTTAATAGGCATATTGTTTTTTAATTTCAAAACTTCTGTTACAGATAGAATAACTGGTTCTTTAAATACAATCCAATTAACACCTTCAGTACAAGGCGGTGTGGTTAACGAACCACCATAAGAGTAATAATGTTTTTCATTTAAAAATAAGCTAGATAGATCTATATTGTGATTTATTTTTTTTGTAGCGCCATTTTCAAGAGGTAAAAAGCTTTCAAAGAATTCGAATAACTGACTGTCTTCTCCTTCTTCTCCAAAAATGCCTAAAACAGTAATGTTTCCCGTTTTGCTTACATGTACTAAATGCATTTCAATAGGGTATATAATTCCGTTTATTTTGTGCTCTGAGGGTTCGTGAAAATGAATTTGCTTTAAGTAAAAGGTTTCATTTTTATAATTAATAGAGTCGCCAGTTTCAAAATCAAACTGTATAGAATGCCCATTGTTTTCAACTTCGCTAATACGTGTTGTTGGAGTGTATAATATTTTTAAATCGCCCTTTGAAGCTACTTGATTTGTGTTTTTATGTATAATGTTAATAGGAGATTGATGGTTGCCATCACAATCTGAGTTTTTTTCAATTTCTAGCCAATGTTCGGGAGATGTTTCTCCAGAGTAACTCCAGTGTTTTGCGGTTTCGTGTTGTGCATTATTAGCAAGATGTTCTTTTTTTTCATTTTTGCATGAAACAGCTGTTATTAAGAAGCAAAATATCACTAATAGGTTGATTTTACTATTCATATAAATAATATTGAAGATGTTTTTTAAGACATCAAAAATAGTAATTGCAAGATCTAAGAAAACTGACAAAAGTTAGCTTAGCTATTTATATTTTAGTGAATGTGTTATTTTTTGAATTTATCTGTTAGTTTTCTGGCTAGATTGTAAACAAAATGATTTGTTTTTACATAATAAAAAGAAATAAAACAGACTGTAGCTATAAAAAGTAAAGCTCCAATAATTGCTTCAATAGGCGATAATGATTGATTTAAAAATCGTTTTAAGCCATACCCCGTATAACTTCCAAAAAGAATAATAAAGTGTATAACGTAAATGGAGAGTGTTTTTTCTCCTATTCTAGAAATAATAGATTGTTTTAAAAACTTTTCGAAAGAATAAAAAATACCAAAGAGAATTAGCACATTTCCAAATCGGGTAAATAGGTAATTATAATCGGCACTTAATTTTAATAATTCAATACCTGTATATTTATTTAGTTTTAAAAGAAACCATGTAGAACAAAACATAAGTAAAAGCCCCATTGTAAAAAAGGAAACTATGGTAACTATTTTAAAACGATTACGATGCACATGTCTAAAAAACACGGTAGAAATAAAAGCTCCAAAAGCAGAATAGCCTAGCCAAGGTAAAATGGTGAAAACAGAGCCGTTTATTTTGGTCATATAGTTGGCAATAATAAGCGGTAAATTATCTATAACTAAATTTCTGTATAAGGGTTCAGACAAAAAGGAAAGACATCCAATTACTAAAAGGACACAGGAAAATAAGTAGCTGTATTTTTTTAATAGAACATGTAAACAAACTAAAATGATTAAAGAGAGGCCAATACATTGCAATACGTCAACTACTAAAAAATAAGAATTAAAATGTCCATAAAACCAACTCATTAAATTAACCCTGAGACTATAACCAATAATAATAAGTAGTAAGCCCCTAAAGAGTCCTTTTTTTATTCTGGGTTGGTCATTGCCTTTAGCATGAGCTCTTAGCAGTAAATATGTAAATATTAAACCAGAAATAGTAAAAAATACAGGAGCTGTAATACCTCTAAAGTAAGACCATATAAGAAAAGCAGTGTTAGATGTGTCTTTGTAAATAGGGTCAATAAGTGTGTCAATAAAGTGTCCCTGAAGCATCATTAAGATGGCAAATGCTCTTACGGCATCAATAAAATATAAACGGTTGGTATGCAATACAATTTGGTTTGGTTGAGATAAAGATACTTTTAAAATTTAAAATAGCTATAATAATATATAGGTTTAAAACCTCTACATTATTTTATTTTAGTACATGTAGGCACATGACAGTATATATTATTTTTAATATTATATTAGCCACCTTATACGTGTTTTTTAATATTATAAATATGATTTTTGATAGTTTTTGATAAAATATTTATTAAAATTATAGAAAATTTACAAAACTAAATTTTAGAATAACCAACTAAACTAATTACCAAAATGACAAAAAGCAATGCAAAAGCCTATTGGAAAGAAAACATAAGGTATGTTCTCATACTTTTAGCAATATGGTTTGTAGTCTCTTTCGGAGCAGGAATTTTATTTAAAGACACATTAAACACTATTAGAATTGGAGGGTTTAAACTAGGTTTCTGGTTTGCGCAACAAGGTTCTATGTATGTCTTTGTTGTTCTCATATTTGTATACGTTCGTTTAATGAATAAACTTGATAAAAAATACGGATATGATGCATAGTTTATTAGTTGAAGGCATAGGTGTGCAAAATTGGACGTACATTTTAGTAGGCGTTACATTTGCAATTTATATAGGTATCGCTATCTGGACCCGAGCAGGATCTACCAAAGAATTTTATGTTGCAGGAGGTGGTGTTTCACCTTTAGCTAACGGAATGGCAACAGCTGCCGATTGGATGAGTGCTGCGTCATTTATTTCTATGGCAGGAATCATTTCTTTTGATGGCTATGATGGTGCTGTGTATCTTATGGGATGGACAGGAGGTTATGTGCTTTTAGCATTATTATTAGCACCATATTTAAGAAAGTTTGGAAAATTTACAGTGCCCGATTTTATAGGAGATCGTTACTATTCTAACACCGCACGTCTAGTAGGTGTTATTTGTGCACTTTTAGTATCGTTTACGTATGTTGCAGGACAAATGAGAGGTGTAGGACTTGTGTTTTCTCGTTTCTTAGAGGTCGATATTAATACAGGTGTTATTATAGGTATGTTAATTGTATTATTTTATGCTGTATTAGGTGGTATGAAAGGTATCACATATACGCAAGTAGCGCAATACTGTGTATTAATTTTCGCTTTTATGGTACCCGTTATTTTTATATCTATTCAAATGACAGGAAACCCAATACCTCAATTAGGATTTGGTAGTACATTGGCAGATGGTTCAGGTACTTATTTACTAGATAAATTAGATGGCTTAAGTACCGATCTTGGTTTTGCTGAATATACAGAAGGTTCTAAATCTACTATAGATATTTTTGCAATTACATTTGCCTTAATGGTTGGTACAGCAGGTTTACCACATGTTATTGTGCGTTTCTTTACAGTTAAGAAAGTTAAAGATGCTCGTAAATCGGCAGGCTTAGCATTATTACTTATCGTTATTTTGTATACAGCTGCTCCAGCAGTATCTGTTTTTGCTAGAACAAACATGATTGAAACGGTTTCTAACCAACCCTATGCTAACATGCCAGAATGGTTTAAAAAATGGGAAACTACGGGTTTAATTGTGTTTAACGATAAAAATAATGATGGTATCATTCAGTATGTAGCCGATGAATCTGTTAATGAATTAAAAATAGATAAAGACATTATGGTTTTGGCTAATCCTGAAATAGCAAAACTACCAAATTGGGTAATAGCTTTAGTAGCGGCAGGAGCATTGGCAGCAGCTTTATCAACAGCAGCAGGATTATTATTAGTAATTTCATCATCAGTTTCTCATGATTTAATTAAGAAAATAGTAAATCCTAATATTTCAGAAAAAGGAGAACTAGTAGCTGCACGTTTATCGGCAGTAGTAGCAGTATGTGTTGCAGGTTATTTCGGAATTAATCCACCAGGCTTTGTGGCAGCAACAGTTGCTTTAGCCTTTGGTTTAGCCGCAGCATCCTTTTTTCCTGCCATTATTTTAGGAATTTTTTACAAAAAAATGAATAAAGAAGGCGCTATAGCTGGTATGGTTGTAGGTATTGTAGCCATGTTGTTATATATGGTGAAATATAGATTAGGCTGGTTTGATGATGTTGTACCAGACAAAAGCGAATGGTGGTTTGGTATTTCTCCCGAAGGATTCGGTACTGTTGCCATGGTTTTAAATTTTATAGTATCTATCGTTATTATGAAATTCACACCAGATCCGCCACAAGACGTACAAGAAATTGTAGAAAACATAAGAATACCAAGTGGAGCAGGAGAGGCAACACATTAATGCTTAATTTGGGCGTTACCACAAGGGTCGGGCTTTCTGTTGCAAGTCCTCCCTCGTACCTCGCTGTGGGCTTTTCACGTCAATCCCTAACGCGGGGCTAACCGCTGTTAACAGTAATTATCAATAGCTTAATGTTCTCCACCAAAAAGGGCGACATTAAATTATTATTTTACTATTTTAGAACACAAATTCATAATACCAACAAAAACTTCAAAATAAAACCATGAGTAATTATCACATAAAACACTTAGAAGAATACTATCAAGTCTATAGAAAATCGGTTAGAGAACCAGAAAATTTTTGGGAAGAAGTAGCCGAAGAACATTTTATGTGGCGAAAAAAATGGGATAATGTTTTAAGTTGGGATTTTTCAAAACCAGAAGTAAAATGGTTTGAAGGAGCAGAATTAAACATAACAGAAAACTGTATTGATAGGCATTTAGCAACACGTGCTAATAAAACAGCCATTTTGTTTGAACCTAACGATCCTAAAGATCCTGCAGAACATATTACATATAAGCAATTGCACGAGCGTGTTAATCAGTTTGCTAATGTGTTAAAAGATCAAGGTATAGAAAAAGGAGATCGTGTTTGTATCTATTTACCAATGATTCCAGAATTGGCAGTTTCTGTTTTAGCTTGTGCGAGAATAGGAGCTATACATTCAGTGGTATTTGCAGGTTTTTCTGCAACAGCATTATCTACTAGAATAAATGATTCCGATTGTAAAATGGTTATTACATCTGATGGTTCATACAGAGGAGCAAAAACTATCGATTTAAAAGGTATTGTAGATGAAGCACTAGAAAGTTGCGATGGTGTACAATCTGTTTTAGTAGCAAAACGAATTAACACAGAAATTAATATGGAAGCGGGTCGAGACCAATGGTTGCAACCGCTTTTAGATAATGCTTCTATAGAGTGCGACGCAGAAACAATGAATGCTGAAGATCCATTGTTTATTTTATATACATCAGGTTCTACAGGAAAGCCAAAAGGTATGGTACATACAACAGGAGGTTATATGGTGTATACAGCCTATACTTTCAAAAACGTATTTCAATACAGAGAAAATGATGTGTATTGGTGTACTGCCGATATTGGTTGGATTACAGGACATAGTTATATTTTATACGGACCTTTAGCAAACGGAGCTACTACCGTGATGTTTGAAGGGGTGCCAAGTTATCCAGATTTCGGACGTTTTTGGGAAGTTGTAGAAAAGCATAAAGTAAATCAGTTTTACACAGCACCAACCGCTATTAGAGCTTTAGCAAAACAAGGATTGGAGTTGGTAGATAAATATGATTTGTCATCACTTAAAGTATTAGGCTCTGTAGGAGAACCTATTAATGAGGAAGCGTGGCACTGGTATAATGATAATATTGGGAAAAATAAAAGTCCTATTGTAGATACTTGGTGGCAAACAGAAACAGGCGGTATAATGATTAGCCCAATTCCGTTTGTAACACCAACAAAACCAACCTATGCAACTTTACCTTTTATAGGTATACAACCAGCGTTAATGGACGAAAACGGAAAAGAATTAAAAGGTAATCAAGTAGACGGACGTTTATGTATTAAGTTCCCATGGCCAAGTATGGCACGAACTATTTGGGGGAATCATCAACGTTATAAGGACACGTATTTTTCAGCTTATGAAAATAAATATTTCACAGGTGATGGTGCATTACGCGATGAGGTTGGATATTACAGGATTACAGGTCGTGTAGATGATGTTATTATTGTTTCAGGACATAATTTAGGAACAGCACCAATTGAAGATGCTATTAACGAGCATCCAGCAGTTGCAGAATCTGCTATTGTAGGTTTCCCTCACGATATCAAAGGAAATGCATTATACGGTTATGTTATTTTAAAAGATGTTGGTGAAACTAGAGACCATAATAATGTACGTAAAGAAATTAACCAAATTATTACAGAACATATAGGGCCTATTGCTAAATTAGATAAAATTCAGTTTACAAGTGGTCTACCAAAAACACGTTCAGGAAAAATTATGCGTCGTATTTTACGAAAAATTGCTTGTAATGATACTAGTAATTTAGGTGATACGAGTACACTTTTAAATCCGGAAGTAGTTCAGGAAATTATAGATAATGTAAAATAGGTTATTAAACCAATTAAATATTAAACCGTATTACCATAAATTAGTGGTGATACGGTTTTTCTTTAATTAATAATTATATAAATAAAAAATGTTTTATGAATCATACTTTTAAAGCTCAGGTAAATTGGGAAGCATCAAAGAATGAAACAACTACTAATTCAAGAACATTTAGTAGAGCTCATGTTGTTAAAATAGATAATAAAACTGCAGACTTAAAGGTGTCGGCTGCAAAAATGTTTAGAGGAGATAGTGAGCTTTATAACCCAGAAGATCTATTACTTTCAGCATTAGCTTCTTGTCATATGATGTCTTATTTATATGTGTGTTCGCAAAACAGTATTGAGGTTTTGTCTTATACCGATAATGCTGAAGCTATTTTAGAAGTAGAAGCATCAGGTAGTGGGCATTTTACTAAGGCAATTTTAAACCCAATAATTACAATAAAAGATGAAACAAAAAAGCAACTAGCTTTAAGTTTACACGAAAAAGCGAATAGTTTGTGTTTTATTGCTAATTCTTGTAATTTTCCTATTACCCATAATGCTCAGGTTTTAGTTGAAGATAAATAAAGTAACTTTTTATATACTTCTTAAAGCTTATTTAAAAAAGAAAATTACTATCTATTCAACAAATATCCCCAGCTTAAATGCTTCTTTTTATCAAGTCGCGATAAAATTTTAAAAAAAACAAATGCTGTAATAAGTGCGTCTCCAGTGGCAGTATGTCTATCTTCGGTAGGCACATTAAGTTCCTTACATAGATAGTCTAAAGTATAAGGTTTCGTGTTATCTTGATAAATAATATGTAATGATTTTTTGTATAAAACGCCGGTGTCTATAAACTTGTTTTTTAATTTTCCTAAACCATGTCTTAATAACATTTCGTTTATCATAGTTCTATCAAAATTGGCATGATGTGCAATTAAAACATCATTTTTAATGTAAGCCAAAAAGGTTTTTATAGCCTTTAACTCGGATACTTTATTTAGTTTTCCTTTTTTCATTAAACCGTGTATTTTAACGGTTTCAGCTTTAAAAACATCTTGTTCTAAATAAAGTTCTAGGTTCTTGTTTACATCAATTGTTTTTCCAATAAAAGATACAGCTCCAATAGATAAAACCCGATCTTCTTTTTTATCAAAACCTGTAGTTTCAGTATCAAACGCTATAAAGCGCGATGTGGTAATATCTTCATTATTTTTATGCTTAAAATAATTAAGATATTCCAGCCAAAAATCGGGGTATTCTTTTTGCTTTTTAAAAGGCCAATTAAAATTCATATTATATAAAGTTTTTTAAATCGAATCTTAACTTTAAGGTTTCTTGAATTTCTCTTATAGGTTTAAAGCAGCGCCTTAATTTTAATTGTTCTTCTTTAGTTAGTGTTTCTATTTTTATGAATTTCCCTGAATTATTATGAAGTAAGCCTTGTTTGGTTTTAAATTTAGATAAGGCTTTAAAAGCATAAGAACACGATTCGTAAAGTTCCTTATTGTTAGGTTCTAATTCTGCTAACTTTTCGTAACGAAGCGATGTGTTGTTAATACCTTTTATTTTTTTACTTAAAATGAGTAGTCTAGCAGCGTCAATTAAAGGCATGAGCGCTCTACTTTTTATATTGAAAAGATCTTTTTCTTCATTGTTTTTTTCAAATACAAATTGCTTAAAAAGTCCAAGAGGTGAGGGGTTTTTAAGAGCATCTCTTCCTAAGAATTTAAAAAACAAAGAGGTTTCATCAAGAGCTTTAAAAATAGAATTAGATAACTCTTCAATTAAATCTTTATTACCATAAACACAATTAAAATCAAAAAAGATAGAGGATAGTAATATAGCTTTGTCATCTGGATTTAAAATCCAACTACTAAATTGTGATTTCCATTCTGAAATAGATTTACACCATTCTTTATTACTCGCCATCATATCGGCTTCACAATATTCAAAACCTATTTTATTTAACGATTTGGTTACATGCTTCGCCAATTCTAAAAAGTAGGCTTGAGTTTTTTCATATTTGTCTTCATCTACATCTTCAAACACAATAGCATTGTCCTGATCTGTAAAAAGCAATTGTTCTTTTCTACCTTGACTACCAATGGCCATCCATGAAAATGGTACAGGCGGTGGTGTAGGCATTTTTTTTAAAGCAATTTCTACAGCACGAACGGTTACGGCATCATTAATTTGTGAAATTAATTTAACAATATGAGATAAAGGAATATTCTGTTCTAAATAACTTTTAATTAATGTTTTGGCTTTTAACCTTGCTACTCTAAGTTTTTTAGTCCGTTTTGCTCGTTTTATTTCTTTTAAAATAACAGAAGGATTGTTTCCTAAGGTAACCAAAACATCATGATGGGTTAAAACACCAATTAGTTTAGAATTTACAGTACCATCTTTTGTAATGCATAAATGACCAATGCTATGTTTAATCATTTGAAGCTGTCCATCGGCAACAGTTAAATTCTTTTTGCTAGTTATAACAGGCGAATTCATAATGTTACTAACCGGTGTTTCAATAGGGAATAACCCAGTAGCAATCTTGTTTTTTATATCACTATTTGTAATAATACCAACAGGGTTTTTACTATCGTCAACAACAATAATACAGCCAATTTTATTAACACTCATTTTAATTGCTGCATCTTTTAAAGATGAATCAATTTTACAAGTAATAGGATGTTTTGTATAGTTAGCAGTTTGAAAGTTTACAATGTCTTGAGAATTATTAGGTAGATAATCTCCAAATATTTTTCCTGTTTCTTCAGCAGTATACGGGTCGTAAGCATTGGTTGCAAAAGCTGTTATTAAAAACTTATAAACCTTAGCGTTATTATTAGTAACCTTTTCAAAGGTGCTAATAGGTATTGCATAAACTATAGACTCTTCGTTAGCTACAGCACTTAGTTTGTAGTTTTCTTTAGCAATAAGCGGTCTTACACCAAAAACATCGCCCGCATCACTAATATTTATAATGTCTTGAACATTATTTTTAGTAGAATGCATTAAGGCAATACCTCCATTTCTAACCATATAAAAATGATTGTTAAAACCATCACCTTTTTTAAATAGTGAGTCTCCTTTTTCTAAATAGATAATAGAAACTTGGGTAGAAATTTCTAATAAATCTTTGTTTTTTAAAAGATTGAAAGGGGGGTAGCTTTTTAAAAAATCGTTAACACGTTCTGCTATAGAATTTTTCAAGGGTTTATTTTTATTATTTTAAATTTAAATAACAGCCAATAATTATGAATGATTTATTAAATCATTTTAAAATCTAAAAGCAATTCACCTTCAATAGCTGCTTGTAAGTGGTCTCCTTTATGAATCTCTCCAGCTCCAACAGCAGGTGTTCCTGTAAAAATTAAGTCGCCAGGTTCTAAGGTCATGTATTGAGATGTAAAGGCAATAATTTCGTTGAAGTTATAAATCATAAAAGCCGTATTTCCAACCTGTTTTTCTTCACCGTTAATAAGTAAATTGAAATTGATATTATCAAGTTCAGGAAAGTTTGAAACTGGTTTAAAATTAGATAAAGGCGCTGCTCCATCAAATCCTTTGCCTAAATCCCAAGGGCCTTTTGTTTCTCTACAAGCATTAAATACATCTTTGGCAGTATAATCAATACCTACTCCAATTTCTGAAATGTATGATGCTGCATCAGCGAGAGTAATGTCTTTTCCTTTCTTTCCTATTTTAATAACTAATTCAACTTCGTAGTTTAATTGGTTAGTAAAACTTGGGTAAATAACATCGTTATTGTTTTTTACAAGACTAGATTCTGGTTTAGAAAATATAATTTGTTTTCCGCTTTTATTAGCGCTAATGTCTTCTTTATTAGTTACATAGTTTTTGCCTATAGCTAGTATTTTCATTCTATTTTATTTAGTTATAATTAAGAATGTAAATTTAATAAATTATGATGGTTATAATTGTTCTATATTTAACTTCTTCATGTAAAATATTTCCAAGAATTAAATATGTGATTATTTTAAGTAAAGAAAGAAAATTGTGATTTTAAATGAATTTCAACCTATTTCGGTAATACAGTTATAATTACACGTTTGTATCTTGATAGTTTAGGGATTCCTTTGTCTGTTAATTTTAAAATGAAATGAATGGTTTCTTTTTTATCAACTTTAGGAGCTGTAATGTAAGCGGAATGGATATTTGGAGCTGTTATTTTTATTTCTTTTTTATAAGAACTAGCTTCAACATAATTAAACCATAAAAAGCTTAAATTATCACCATCAGGATCTGTGGAATCAAAAGCATCTAAACTAACACCTTCACCAGATTTTACTGTTATTTGTTCGGGGTGCATTAATACAGGTACAGGAGGATGGTTGGCGTCTTCATAGTTTTTTATACACCAATCCATACGTGCTGAAAAATCATTTTGAAAGTCGTCTCTCCAGCGCCATAAAGTAGCTTTAAAGTCGTTAAATGTAAGCGTGTCTCTACCTATGGTACGGCCATATTCTTTTTGTATAAAAGGCGTATAATTATCATTGGCATTCGTCCATATTTTTCTAGTTTCAGGCTCAATTGGTACTATAGAGCTACCATCTTCAGTTTTAGAAAAATCTGGCTTATATAATTCATAACGTCCACCCCAAGCTCCCCATTCTGGGTGTTCAGGTTCGTTTAATCCATTAGGTATTAATGATAAAAATGCAGGAGTATCACCTTCAACTCCCCAAGCTACATCAGGATATATAGCTCCTAGCGGCCCGTGATCTTGTTGAATATTATTTTCTAGCCATGAATTACTAATAGTGGTGTTATCTATACCTTTTATGTATGTGTTAATACCTGTCCATGTAGCATTTTTATATTCATCGCCAGGACTTATTATATAAAACAATTCGGGAAAATTATTCCGTATCCAAATACCACTATCATCTTGATCAGAAATAGTATAAACTCTAAGTTTTGAAATAAGTCTTTTAGCTTCTCTTTTACTTTTTGTTTTCTTAATTTTATATAATGATTGTGCTAAAGTATTTACACCTCCCCAAACTGAAATCCATAATGGTCGATCATCTTTTTCTTCTAGGATTTTTATAATCCATTCAGAACCTTCAGAATCTTTCCCTTTACCAACCCCTTTCATACCATAAACAGGTAAACCATCTTTTAGAGCAGACAGTAAATCTTGTGCAGCAGGAAAATCAGCTTCATGTTTTAATAGGTTAGGTTGTATTTTATCATAGGCACTAATAATTTTTTCTATAGAAGTAGGGTTTATCATGTTTTGATGCCAACAAGAGGTTGTAGCTACAATACCTTTAATGTCTATTTGATTCGAGTATAGAAATAAACGAACGAAGGATTGTGTGTCATCTGGATCTGCTTCAATGTCAGATAATATAATAACTCTGTTTTTTTGCTTTGTTTGTGATGAAATAACATTTGTAAATAACATTAAAGTAATGCTTAGGTAGATGATTTTTTTAAGTAATTGCATGGCGGTTTTTATTCCTCTTTATATTAGAGCAAACGGTTGCGTTAGTGTAAAAATACATAAAATTTTAAATTAGAAAAGAATTCACCTTCTAATTTAAGGTAAGTTAAAAGTTTGATAAAACATTTCGATTCAACTAATTAGAAAATATTTGTCCTCTATGTGGTTTTAAGGCATCTCGTATAGGTTTCATTTCATTATCATTAACAACCATAAAAGCAATACTATGCAAAGGTGTGAGTTGTTTAAAACCAGTAATGTTTAACTCTGTTTTTTTTATAGCTATATATTCTTTTAAATGAATTTCATGGTGTTCAGCAATTTTTAGCGAATCAGGTCCGCGAAAATCCCAAATAAGTTTTAATTGTCTCATGTTTTTAATGAAAATTAACAAGTCAAATATAGTTTAAAATGCGAAATAATTTTGTTTTTAACGCGTTTGTTAAAGCAACTTGTATTATAGGTTAATATTAGTATTTTTGTCAAAACCATTAAATTAAAATTTCATATGCAACTAAAGTCACTTTCATTATTTTTATTTATTCTTTTTTTTACTAAAGTTACTGCTCAAACTACACAAGGAGATGTACTTTTTACTGTTGGAGATAATGCTGTTTATTCTTCAGAATTTATAAGAGTTTATAATAAAAATTTAGATTTAGTTCAAGATGAGTCGCAAAAAGATGTTGATGAATATTTAAAACTTTTTACTAATTATAAGTTGAAGTTAAAAGAGGCAAGGGCCTTAGAGTTTGATAAAAAGCCAACTTATCTTAGAGAATTATCAAATTATAGAAAACAATTAGCTAAAAGTTTTGTTACAGATACAGAGGTAACTGAAGCTTTAATAGAGGAGGCTTATCAAAGAATTTCTTACGATGTAAAGGCTAATCATATTTTAATAAAAATTGATGAAAGTGCAAGTCCAAAAGATACTTTGGTAGCTTATAATAATATTATAAAATTACGAAATAGAGCTTTAAAAGAAGGTTTCGAGGTTGTTAGAAGAGAAGTTCATAACGGAAAAACTGTTTATGGAGAAGAATTAGGTTATTTTTCAGGTTTTAAAATGGTTTATAAGTTTGAAACAGCTGCGTTTAATACGCCAGTAGGAGAAATATCGCAACCTTTTAGAACTAGGTTTGGTTACCATATTATAAATGTTCAAGATAAAAGAAAATCTCTAGGCGAACGAACTGTAGCTCATATAATGGTTGCTAAAAACGAGGCTGATTCTTTAGCAGAAAAACCCGAGAATAGAATTCAAGATATTTATAAAAAGTTACAACAAGGTGAAGATTTTGAAGCCTTAGCTAAACAGTTTTCAGATGATAAAGCAACGGCTTCAAAAGGAGGTATGCTATCACCTTTTTCAAGAGGTCAAATTGGTGTTCAAGAATTTGAAGATGTAGCTTTTGCATTAAATAATGAAGGAGACGTTTCTGAGCCATTTAAAACTAAATTTGGTTGGCATATAGTTAAACTTTACAATAAAAAACTTATTCCTTCATTTCAAGTTATAAAACTAGAGTTAGAACAAAAAGTGAAGCGTGATGCAAGAGCGAAATTAATTGATGAAGCGTTGTATAATTCATTAAAAGAAAAATATAATGTTACAACTGAGCAACCAGCATTAAAATATTTTTCATCTATTTTAAATGATGATTATTTTAAAAGAGCTTGGGAACTTCCAAATGATTTTAATGCTAGAACACCTTTAATTAAAATTGGAGACAAACAATTTAACTACAACGATTTTGGAGCATTTTTATTAAGAAAACAACGAGATGTAGATGCTAAATTAAGTTTTGATGCTATTGTTTCAAAGCAATATGAAGCGTTTTTAAATGAAAATTTAGTTAAATATCAAGAAGATAATTTAGAAAATGAAAATGAAGAATTTGCTCATATTGTAGAAGAATATAGAGACGGTTTGTTACTATTTGATTTAATGGAAAATACCATCTGGAATTCTGCCAAAACAGATACTATTGAAGTTCAAGAATATTACAATAATTATAAAAGTAATTATACATTACCTAAAAGAGTTGAAGCGATAGTAGCATCTTCAACAAAACAAAAAACACTTAAAAAAGTTTCTAAGTTATTAGTAGAAGGCATGGCTTTAGATCAGATAAAATCTTTAGTTAACAGTAATGATAAAGTAGATGTAATTTTTACCAGTGGTACTATGGATGACACTCATCAAGCGCTTCCAAAAGAGTTTTTGTTCGAAAAAGGAATTTCAAAAATATATACTCATAATAATGCTTTTGTAGTCGTTCAAGTAAAAGAAATATTGCCAGAAACACAAAAAACGTTTGACGAAGCAAAAGGCGCTGTTATTTCAGATTATCAAGCATATAAAGAAGAAAAATGGCTTAAAGATTTAGCAAATAAATATAAAATAGTTATTAATCAAGAGACTTTAAACAAGGTGAAATCTCAAATAAAAAACCAATAAGTGCGTTTAAAATCCCTCATTCTGTTATTACTTATTATTGTAACATCCTGCGAGTTTTTAAAAAAAACGGATGAAGGAGTTCCAGTGGCTAGAGTTAATAATGTTTATTTATATCAAGAAGATATAAAAGATATAGTGCCTGAAGGTACAGTATCACAAGACAGTATGCTTTTAGTTCAAAATTTTATTAATAAATGGGCCACTCAGCAACTGTTTTTAGATGGAGCATTGCTTAATTTAAGTGAAACAAAGCAACAAACTTTTAATAAATTAGTAGACCAATATAAAAACGATTTGTATACCAAAGCTTATCTAGATGCTTTGGTAAGAAGAAGTATAGATACTATTGTAAATATCCAAGAAGCCGAAGATTATTATAATGGTAATAAAGAAGCGTTTAAATTAAATGAAGAACTTATAAAGTTTCGATATATTCATGTAGATGAGAATATTATTGATTTTAAGAATATTGAAAAGAAGTTTAAATCGTTTAATGAAGAAGATAAAAAGGAGTTAGATTCTATTTCTATTCAGTTTAAATCATATTCATTGAATGATTCTATTTGGATACGAATTAATCAGGTAATTGATAAAATACCTGCTTTAAATGCCGAAAATAAAAATCAACTGTTAAAAAAATCTAATTTTGTACAACTCAAAGATTCATTAGGAGTATATTTGATGCAAATTAATGATGTTTTGTTACGAAATGATACGGCTCCTCTAGAGTATGTAAAGCCAACGATAGATCAAATCGTTATTAATAAGCGAAAGCTAGAACTTATTAGAAAATTAGAAAAAGATATTACTAAGGATGCTGTTAAAAATAAACAATTTGAAATTTACAATTAATTTGAAAAACCTATTACTATTAAGCATATCATTACTAGTTGTAAATGCTATGTCTGCTCAGGAAATTATAGAAGATGCAAAGGAGGTTAAGGTAGATACACTTCATGTAGCTAATGATAAACCTGTAGATTCTTTGTCTGCTGTTGTTAATGCTAAAATAGTAGATTCAATTAGAACATATAGAGCTGTTAAAGTTGATGGTGTTGCTGCTGTTGTAGGCGATTTTATAGTTTTAGACTCTGATGTAGAAAAAAACAGATTGCAATTAGAAGCTAGTGGATATGATGCAAAAAACATAACTGACTGCGAATTATTTGGTAAGCTTTTAGAAGATAAACTATATGCACACCATGCTATTCAAGATAGTTTACCAGTTTCCGATGCTGAAATTCGTCAAAATGTAGATTACCAAATTCAACAGTTTTTACAACAAGTGAATGGTAATATGGATAGACTTTTAAAGTTATATAAAAAAGAAGATGAAAAGACTTTAAGAGATGAAATGTTTGAGGTTAATAAAGGTAATTATTTAGCACAAAAAATGCAAGCTAAAATTGTTGAAGAAGTAGAAGTTACTCCAGAGGAAGTAAGAGACTTTTTTAATAAAATACCTAAAGATGAAAGACCAAGGTTTGGAACTGAACTTAAAGTTGCTCAAATTGTTACAGAACCAAAAGTGTCTGCTGAAGAAAAGCAAAAGGTTATAGATAGATTAAAGGGGTTTAAAAAAGATGTCGTTGAAAATGGTGCCAGTTTTCGTTCTAAAGTTGTTTTGTATGGAGAAGATCCTGGTATAAAACAATCAGGTTACCATTACATATTAGATAGAAAAAAACCAAAAATGGTTAAGGAATTTAGACAGGTAGCTTTTTCACTTCAAGAAGGCGAAGTGTCTGATCCTTTTGAAACAGATTATGGATTTCATATTATTCATTTAGAAAAAATATTAGGACAACAATATGTGGTTAGTCATGTTCTTTTGATGCCAAAAGTTTCTATAGAAGCAGAAAAAGAAGCAAAAGAGCGTCTTAATAAAATAAGAGAACGTATTGTAAGTGGCGATATTACTTTTGCTGATGCGGCTAAAGAAGCTAGTGATGAAAAAGAGACTAAAGGAGATGGCGGACAATTAATAAATCCTAGTACACAAGATTACAATTTTGAATTAACTAAAATGGAAACTGAATTATATTCCCAAATTCAAAATTTAAAAGATGGAGAGGTTAGTCTTATTCAAACCGAACAAGATAGAAAAGGAAATAAGAAGTATAAAATTTTAATGGTTACAGATAGAATAGATGATCATGAGGCTGATTATGCGCGCGATTATTTAAAAATTAAAGGTCTAGCTCTTGATGAAAAAAGGATAAAGACCATTGAAGAATGGCAAAAGAAAAAAATATTAGACACTTATATTAAAGTAAGTGGTGAGTATAGAAATTGCGAATTTTCTAGTAACTGGTTAAAAAAGTAATGTTATGTCTGATGTAGCTGCTATAGAAAATTTTGTTAAGCAATATAAAGATTTAAAAACCGAAATAGCAAAAGTTATAATTGGTCAAGACGAAGTTGTAAATCAAATATTAATTTCTATATTTTCTGGAGGCCATTCTTTACTTATTGGAGTACCAGGATTGGCTAAAACTTTAATGGTAAATACCATTGCGCAAGCTTTAGGTCTAGATTTTAAACGTATTCAGTTTACACCAGATTTAATGCCTAGTGATATTTTAGGAAGTGAGATTTTAGATGAAGACCGTCATTTTAAATTTATAAAAGGGCCCATTTTTGCAAATATTATTTTAGCTGACGAGATTAACAGAACACCTCCAAAAACACAAGCAGCTTTATTGGAAGCTATGCAAGAGCGATCTGTAACAGTAGCCGGACATAATTATAAATTAGAATTACCATATTTTGTTTTAGCAACGCAAAACCCTATTGAGCAAGAAGGAACATATCCGTTACCGGAAGCACAGTTAGACCGTTTTATGTTTGCTATTAATTTAGATTATCCTTCTTTTGAAGAAGAAGTACAAGTTGTTAAAGCAACAACAAATGATGCGCCAGCAAAAGTAAATGCATTATTTGCGGCAAAAGAAATTGTAGAGTTTCAGCATTTAATTCGTCGTATTCCAGTAGCCGATAATGTTATTGAATATGCCGTTGCTATGGTTGGAAAAACAAGACCAAATAGTGATGCAGCTCCAGATTTAGTAAAAACTTATATTGATTGGGGAGCAGGTCCAAGAGCGTCACAAAACTTAATTTTGGCAGCAAAAACGCATGCAGCAATACATGGCAAATTTTCTCCAGATATTGAAAATGTACAAGCTGTAGCTCAGAGTATTCTTAGACACAGAATTATAAAAAACTATAAAGCAGAGGCAGAAGGCGTTTCTGAAGAAGATATTATTAAGAGTCTATTTTAAAGAGTTATCTTATTCATAAAATTTTTATTGTCAATTATAAAAGTCAATAATAAATTTTTGATATTCTTGACTTATTAATAAGCTTTATTGTAGCTAACTTATTAAATCCTCAGTTTTAGTATTAAATTCATGATAAATGATTAGTCATTTTATTTTTTAATACCACTATAATAATTTCATATAGAACCTTTGTGTATTCTTTTTAATATTTTTAAATCTTTGCATTAATTTTGTATTTTGCGTCGCTTTTTAAAATTTAATTTTTAACGCATATAAATTTGTTTAAGCAAAAATTCTAATTACAGATTGTGTTGTTCTCACATCTCATGAATTAGCTATTATTACTTACTCAAATTAATTTAATATTGAAATATATCTCATATGAACACCTATAAAGATTACATCAAGGAGATTGAAGAACGAAAAGTTCAAGGTCTTAATCCAAAGCCAATTGATGGTGGCGATTTGTTAAGCGAAATTATCGCTCAAATTAAAGATACTTCTAATCCATACAGAGAAGATTCTTTAAAGTTTTTTATTTATAATACCTTGCCAGGAACAACAAGTGCTGCAGGTGTAAAAGCAGCATTTTTAAAAGAGATTATTCTTGGAGAATCTGTTGTAGAAGAAATTTCAATGGCTTTTGCTTTTGAACAATTATCGCATATGAAGGGTGGACCTTCTATTGGTGTGTTACTTGATTTAGCTTTAGGAGAAGATGCTTCAATTGCTAAACAAGCAGCTACAGTTTTAAAAACACAAGTGTTTTTATACGAAGCAGATATAGAGCGTTTAGAAGCAGCTTATAATAACGGAAGTGAAATAGCAAAAGAACTTATAGAAAGTTACGCACAAGCAGAATTTTTTACAAAATTACCAGAGATTGATGAAGAGATTGAAGTCGTTACTTTTATTGCAGGAGTAGGAGATATTTCAACAGATTTATTGTCTCCAGGTGGTGATGCACATTCTAGATCAGATCGTGAGTTACATGGTCAGTGTTTATTCGAACACAATAAAGAAATGCAAAACGAACTTTCAGCATTGAAAGAAAAGCATCCAGACAAGCGTGTGATGCTAATTGCAGAAAAAGGTACCATGGGTGTTGGTTCGTCAAGAATGTCTGGTGTAAATAATGTGGCTTTATGGACAGGTATACCAGGTAGCCCTTATGTACCATTTATAAATATAGCTCCTGTAATTGCAGGAACAAACGGAATTTCACCTATTTTCTTAACAACTGTAGGAGTAACAGGTGGTATTGGTATTGATTTAAAAAACTGGGTAAAACAAAAAGATGCTGATGGTAACACTATTTTTGATGCAGATGGAGAGCCAGTTTTAGAGCAAACATATTCTGTTGAAACAGGTACTGTACTTACAATAAACACAAAAACTAAAAAATTATATAACGGAGATAAGGAATTAAAAGATATTTCTGCAGCATTAACGCCACAAAAAATGGAGTTTATCAAAGCAGGTGGATCTTATGCTGTTGTCTTCGGTAAAAAATTACAAACAATTGCTGCTAGAATTTTAGGAATTGAGATTCCTCAAGTGTATGCTAATTCAAAAGAAATTTCTATTGAAGGACAAGGTTTAACAGCAGTAGAGAAAATATTCAATAAAAATGCCGTTGGTAATACACCAGGAAAAACATTGCATGCAGGTTCTGATGTAAGAGTGGAAGTAAACATTGTGGGTTCTCAAGATACTACAGGTTTAATGACGTCTCAGGAATTAGAAATGATGGCTGCTAAGGTTATTTCTCCTATTGTTGATGGTGCATACCAATCTGGATGTCATACGGCTTCAGTTTGGGACGATAAGTCTAAGGCTAATATTCCTAGATTAATGAAGTTTATGAATGACTTCGGATTAATTACAGCGCGTGATCCAAAAGGTCAATACCACGCTATGACCGATGTTATTCACAAAGTATTGAATGATATTACTGTTGGAGATTGGGACATCATTATTGGTGGAGATTCTCATACACGTATGTCTAAAGGTGTTGCTTTTGGAGCAGATTCAGGAACCGTTGCTTTAGCATTAGCAACAGGTGAGGCTACTATGCCAATTCCAGAATCGGTTAAAGTAACGTTTAAAGGTAATATGAAGTCTTACATGGATTTCCGTGATGTGGTACATGCTACACAACAACAAATGTTAAAACAGTTTGGTGGAGAAAACGTATTCCAAGGAAGAATTATTGAGGTTCACATTGGAACATTAACTTCAGATCAAGCCTTTACATTTACAGATTGGACTGCAGAAATGAAAGCGAAAGCTTCTATTTGTATTTCAGAAGATGAAACGTTAATCGAATCATTAGAGATTTCTAGAGACCGTATCCAAATCATGATTGATAAGGGTATGGATAACGAAACTCAAGTACTAAAAGGTCTTGTTGATAAAGCAAATACTAGAATAAGTGAATTGAAGTCTGGTGAAAAACCAGCTTTAAGACCAGATGCAAATGCTAATTACTATGCAGACGTTGTTATTGATTTAGATGAAATAGCTGAACCAATGATTGCCGATCCAGATGTAAATAATGACGATGTTTCTAAACGTTATACACACGATACTATTAGGCCATTATCGTATTATGGTGGTACTAAAAAAGTAGATTTAGGCTTTGTAGGATCTTGTATGGTTCATAAAGGAGATATGAAAATTTTAGCTCAAATATTAAAGAATATTGAGGAACAAGAAGGTAAAGTTGAATTTAATGCACCTCTTGTTGTAGCACCTCCAACGTATAATATTGTTGATGAGTTAAAAGCTGAAGGCGATTGGGAAGTACTTCAAAAATATTCAGGTTTTGAGTTTGATGACAGTGCTCCAAAAGGATTAGCGCGTACTAAATATGAAAACATGCTATACTTAGAACGCCCAGGATGTAACTTATGTATGGGTAATCAAGAAAAAGCAGAACCAGGTGATACTGTAATGGCTACTTCAACGCGTTTATTCCAAGGACGTGTTGTTAAAGATTCTGGTGAGAAAAAAGGTGAGTCTTTATTATCATCTACACCAGTAGTTGTATTATCTACCATTTTAGGAAGAACTCCTACTATGGAAGAATATGAAAAAGCTGTTGATGGTATTGTGTTAACTAAGTTTAAACCATCTCAAAAACAATTAGTAATGTAACTTCTTGTTATTTTATAATATTTTAAAAGTCCGAATCTTAGATTCGGAC
This sequence comes from Thalassobellus citreus, assembly GCF_044385915.1. Lineage (NCBI taxonomy): Bacteria > Pseudomonadati > Bacteroidota > Flavobacteriia > Flavobacteriales > Flavobacteriaceae > Thalassobellus > Thalassobellus citreus. The sequence continues at coordinate 25,735 of NZ_JBISCC010000109.1, forward strand.
TTTTTTTTTGCACAGAAATTAAATTATCTTAACATATCGATCAACCTTCTGTCTTTAAATGCTGTACTTATTTTTGTATCTTACATGCACTAAAAAAACTAAGAATAATTAAAATAAATAATATGGCATTTGATATTGATATGATTAAAGGTGTTTACACCAAAATAGCAGAACGTGTTGATAAAGCTCGAGAAGTTGTAGGCAAACCACTAACACTTTCTGAAAAGATATTATATTCTCACCTTTGGGATGGTGAATCTACAAAAGCCTTTACAAGAGGTAAGGATTATGTAGATTTTGCTCCAGACCGTATTGCTTGTCAAGATGCAACAGCACAAATGGCGTTATTGCAATTTATGCAAGCAGGAAAAAGTAAAGTAGCTGTTCCTACAACGGTACATTGCGATCATTTAATTCAAGCAAAAGAAGGGGCTGTTGCCGATTTAAAAAATGCAAATAGTGTTAGTAGCGAAGTCTTTAATTTTTTAGAGTCCGTGTCTAATAAATACGGTATTGGTTTCTGGAAACCAGGCGCAGGTATTATTCACCAAGTTGTTTTAGAGAATTATGCATTCCCAGGAGGTATGATGATTGGTACCGATTCGCATACCGTAAATGCTGGTGGATTAGGTATGGTTGCTATTGGAGTAGGAGGTGCCGATGCTGTAGATGTAATGGCAGGTATGGCTTGGGAATTGAAATTTCCTAAATTAATAGGTGTTAAGTTAGCAGGTAAATTATCTGGATGGACTGCACCAAAAGATGTGATTTTAAAAGTAGCCGAAATTCTTACTGTAAAAGGAGGAACCGATGCTATTGTTGAATATTTTGGAGAAGGCGCAACTTCTATGTCTTGTACAGGTAAAGGAACCATTTGTAATATGGGAGCTGAAATTGGGGCAACCACATCTACTTTTGGGTATGATGATTCTATGGAACGTTATTTACGAGCTACAGATAGAGCGGATGTCGCAGACGCTGCAAACACAGTAAAAGAATACCTAACAGGTGATGCTGAAGTATACGCAAATCCAGAGCAATATTTTGATGAAGTTATTGAAATCAATTTATCGGAACTAACCCCGTTATTAAACGGTCCTTTTACGCCAGATTTATCGACTTCTGTTGGTAAAGATATGAATGAAAAAGCAAAATCTAACGATTGGCCAATTACAGTAGAGTGGGGGTTAATAGGGTCTTGTACCAATTCCTCTTACGAAGATTTATCTCGTGCCTCATCCATAGCGCAGCAAGCTTTAGATAAAGGCATTAAAATGAAATCAGAATTAGGGATTAATCCAGGTTCAGAGCAAGTACGTTACACAGCAGATCGCGATGGTATTATTCAAGTGTTTGAAAAATTAGATGCTAAAATATTTACCAATGCTTGCGGACCATGTATTGGGCAATGGGCGCGTTATAGCGATCCTAAAAACGCACCAAAAAATAGTATAGTACATTCTTTTAATAGAAACTTTGCAAAGCGTGCCGATGGTAACCCCAATACGCATGCCTTTGTAGCATCACCAGAAATTACAGCGGCTATTGCTATTGCAGGTCGTTTAGATTTTAATCCCATGACAGATAGCTTAATTAATGAAAATGGGGAAAAAGTGATGTTCGATGAGCCAACAGGATGGGAATTACCTCCAAAAGGTTTTGAAGTTAAAGATAATGGCTATTTAGCACCAGAAGCAGACGGAAGTCATGTACAAGTAAAAGTAGCCGATGATTCTGAAAGATTACAATTGTTAACACCTTTCGAACCTATTGGAAACTCCATTACAGGTGCTAAATTATTAATAAAAGCTTATGGAAAATGTACGACAGACCATATTTCTATGGCTGGACCTTGGTTACGTTTCCGTGGTCATTTAGATAATATTTCAAACAATTGTTTAATTGGAGCTGTGAATGCCTTTGGTAAAAAAACAAACTTTGTTAAAAATCAATTAACTGGCGATTTTGGAGGTGTACCAGATACAGCAAGGGCTTATAAAGCTGCCGGAATTCCGTCTATAGTGGTTGGCGATCATAATTACGGCGAAGGCTCTTCTCGAGAGCATGCGGCTATGGAACCAAGACATATAGGTGTGGTTGCAGTTATTGTAAAATCGTTTGCTCGTATTCACGAAACAAACCTTAAAAAACAAGGTATGCTTGGTTTAACCTTTGTTAATGAAGCCGATTACGATAAAATTCAAGAGGATGATACCATTAACTTTTTAGATTTAGATGCCTTTGGTCCAGGAAAAACTTTAAACATAGAGTTTGTTCATGCAAATGGTTCTAAAGATGTTATTGAAGTAAACCACACATACAATCAATCTCAAATAGATTGGTATAACGAAGGTTCTGCATTAAACTTAATTAAAAAAGAGAATGCTGCTTCTTAATTCGAAGTAAATCTATGCGGAAAGAAATTTCTCTAGGCCTTGCCTTGAGATTTCCGTTAAAATTGTCATTCCCGTGAAGACGAGAATCTATATGAAAACCCAGCACTTTTGCTGGGTTTTTTAATTTCTAGAATTATATTTTGAGTGTTACCATTATCCTGAATTTAGTTCAGGACCAAGGTCAGGCTTTCCATTACAAGTCCTCGTTCCTAGCGTCGTCGTGGGCTTTTCACTGCAATCCTTAACGCGCTTATTTGCTGGCTTATCATTTTTTTAATAAAAGTTGTATTATTTTGAAGAGGTTCGTTTAACGGTTACGTATATGGAAATTTGCGTGTTTGTATACGAGGATTTTCCGAAGGAAAATCTGAAGCAAGCAAACAAAGCAACTGACATTGGTTAAGCTAAAAACAGCAATTTTTTATATACTTTGTTATCAATTGTATTTTAGATTTTGATGATTTTAATAATTCCATGTTCTCCCATTTTGTCTATTATCTTAACTAAGTACAAACCTGAATTTAAATGCCTAATATCAATGGTGTTTTTATTATAACTTGTGGAAATAAATTGCCCAAACATGTTATAAATATCTAATTTAAATACAGTTGATCTAGATTTAATATTGAAAATACCTTTAGTTGGATTTGGAAAAACATAAAAATTTAATAATATATTTTCATTAGTTGATAGTGTAGATGTATTTTCATACCAAGCAATTTTTGAGTCATTTTTTGAAGCAGAAAGGACATCAATGTCTTGATCTCCATCAATATCAGCGGCATAAACAAACCGTGCACCATTTGCATTTGTTGTAATAATTTGCTGTGGTCCAAACTCTCCTTTAGTATTCAAGTTTTCATACCATGCAATTTTATTGTCATTTAAAGAGGCTGAAAGTATATCCATATCTCCATCACTATCTAAATCAATGGCGTAAACTTTAGGGGCTCCATCTACTTCTGATGTAATTAATTGTGATGTGCCAAAATTTCCTTGTCCATTTGTGTTTTCGAACCATACAATTTTATAATCATAAGAAATAGAGGCAATTATGTCATTGTCGCCATCACCATCTAAATCGCTAGCGTATATCGAATAAGCATCAAAACCGTCTGTAAAAACATTTTTCTGATTACTAAAATTTCCTAGCCCATCAATATTTTCATGCCATGCTATTGTACCATTACCCGCAGAAGCAGAAATCACATCTACATCATTATCTCCATCTATATCTACAAGAAATATTGATATTACTTGAATTGCACTTGTAGTAATAATTTTTTGAGCACTGAAATTGCCTAAACCATCTGTGTTTTCATGCCATGCTATTTTACTATCTCCAAAAGATGCATAGATAACATCTAAATCACCATCATTGTCTAAATCAGATGTGCAAACTGATTGAGGGGTATATACGTTTGTAGTAATTGTTTTTTTTGAGCTAAAATTGCCTAAACCATCTGTATTTTCATACCAAGCAATTTCATTAGTGTATATGGTAGCTGAAATCACATCCATATCACCATCTCCATCAATGTCGCTGACATTAATAGAACTTGGGCCATTAGCAGAAGAAGTTATAATTTTCTGTGTCCCAAAATTACCTAAACCATCTGTATTTTCATACCAAGCTATTTTATCATCAATTATGGAAGCTGAAACTACATCTAAATCTCCATCTCCATCAATATCATAGGATAAAACAGAACTGGGTTCATCAGCATTTTGTGTTAGAATCTGTTGAATAACAAAATCACCAAGTCCATTAGTGTTTTTAAACCAAGCTACTTTATCATCACTTGATGAAGCAGAAACTAAATCCATATCACCATCATTATCTATATCGGATGCAAATACTGAATTAGCACTGTCAAATGAAATAATTTGTTCAGTACCAAACCCACCAAGGCTATCAATATTTTCATACCAAGCTATTGCACCTCCCCATGAAGTGGCCGAAAGCAAATCATTATCACCATCATTATCAATATCTACTGCAAAAATGGAAAGTGGTCTTTTAGTATTTGTCAATACAGTTTGTTGTATTTCAAAAAGTCCAAATCCATCAATGTTTTTATACCAAATTATCTCATCATTAGAATTTATTGAATCAGAGGAAGATATTACATCCATATCACCATCTCCATCCAAATCACTAGCGATAACAGAATTTGCACCTTTTGAATTAGTATTAATAGTTTTTTGAAGCCCGAAACTACCAAGCCCATTAGTGTTTTCATACCAAGCTATTTTATTGTCATTTGAGGATGCAGAAAGCACATCCATATCACCATCACCATCTAAATCACTAGCGAAAACAGACTTTGCTCCATAAGCAGTTGAAATAATAATTTGTTGTGCTCCAAAATTCCCCAAGCCATCAGTGTTTTCATACCAAGCTATTTTATTATCACCTAAAGTAGCAGAAAGTACATCCTTATCGCCGTCGCCGTCCAAATCACTAGCGAAAACAGAATTTACTGCATAAGCAGTTGAAGAAATGATTTGTTGTGCTCCAAAATCCCCCAAGCCATCAGTATTTTCATACCAAGCTATTTTATTATCACTTGAAGAAGCAGAAAGCACATCCATATCACCGTCTCCATCAAAGTCACTAGCAAATACAACCAAAGCTCCATTAGCAATTAAGGAAATAGTTTTTGGTAGACTAAAACTACCAAGTCCATCAATATTCTCATACCAAGCTATTTTACTATCATTGAAAGATGCAGAAATCATATCCATATCTCCATCTCCATCTATGTCAGCAGCATAAACAGACATTGGAGCATCAGCAGCAAAGGAGTTATCTATTATGATATGATCTTGAAACCCAATTTGAGCAAATACTTTAAAGCTTAAAAAAAAAATAAATAAATAAAAAAATCTTACTTTCATTTTGATTTGTTATGATGTTCTACGTGGTTATATAATTGGTAATGAAGTTGATATGAAATCGTTTTAATGATTTATATCATACGTTAAACGAAGTTAGCTATTTTTTCTGACAAAGTCAAGTGTGTTTGTAAATTGAGAAATTTAAAAGTAATTTTCAATTCAAATAAATCAAAACTGTATTTTTACAAAAACATTAAAAATGAATTCCAGAGCAGAACAACTAAAGGCATTTGATAGATTGTTAACCATCATGGATGAGTTGCGCGAGCAATGTCCGTGGGATAAAAAACAAACTATGGAAACCTTACGTCATTTAACCATAGAAGAAACTTATGAACTTGGTGATGCTATTTTAGATAAGGATTTAGAAGAGGTTAAAAAGGAATTAGGCGATGTGTTATTACACATTGTGTTCTATTCTAAAATAGGAAGTGAAACTAAGGATTTTGATATTGCCGATGTGTGCAATGGTATTTGCGAAAAGTTAATTCATAGACATCCACATATTTATAGCGATGTTAAGGTGGAAAATGAAGATGATGTAAAAAGAAATTGGGAAAATTTAAAATTAAAAGAAGGGAAGACAAGTGTTTTAGAAGGTGTGCCAAAAAGTTTGCCAGCCTTGGTGAAAGCCAATAGAATTCAAGAAAAAGTAGCAGGAGTAGGGTTTGATTGGGAACAACCAGAACAGGTTTGGGAAAAAGTAGAAGAAGAACTAAATGAATTTAAAGTAGAAGTAGAAAAAGGCGATGATGATGCTATGGAAAGCGAATTTGGCGATGTTTTATTTTCTATGGTAAACTATGCAAGATTTTTAAATATAAATCCAGAAAACGCATTAGAACGTACTAATAAAAAATTCTCAAAACGTTTCCAGTACCTAGAAGAAAAAGCAAAAGCCATGAACAAGCCATTAAAAGACATGACCCTCGCTCAAATGGACGTGTTTTGGGAAGAGGCAAAGCGATTACCTAAATAGGGAATTAGAAAATCTGTGATTTTCAAATTTCAAAATAGAGAAGAAGCAAAGCGATTGCCTAAATAGGGAATTAGAAAATCTGTGATTTTCAAATTTCAAAATAGAGAAGAAGCAAAGCGGTTGCCTAAATAGGGAATTGGAAAATCTGCGATTTTCAAATTTCAAAAATAGGGAAGAAGCAAAGCGATTGCCTAAATAGGGAATTGGAAAATCTGTGATTTTCAAATTTCAAAAATTGGGAAGAGGCAAAGCGATTGCCGAAATAAGGAATTGGAAAATCTGTGATTTTCAAATTTTAAAAAGGGAGGGATTTAAAAGCTTTTAAACCTTAAAGAACAGATTTTTAACTGTTAACTTATTAATAAATTAAAATTAGTCTTATATTTATTTGATTAATAGTTATTAAAATTCAATGTATAATAAATCTGAATTCACAATATTTTATATTGTGTTTTTTTTACTTATAAATAGTTTTTGTTGGTCTCAAAATATAGCACCAACTTTAACAGCTACAGGAGATCAGCTATATTGTCCTAAAACTCAGATTAACATTGTAACCGATTTTAATATTGACGATCCTGATGATACAGAAATAGCAGCGCTTTATGTACAAATTTCTACAGGTTATGTGCAAGGAGAAGATTCTTTATCGCTTGCAGGAGCACACCCAAACATAACAACTTCATGGAACAGTTCAGAAGGTAAATTAACTTTAACAGGTTTAGCATCTGCAACCGTTAGTTATGTAGATTTAATAGCTGCGGTAAAAAATGTAGTTTTCCAAAGCACTAGTAATAGTCCGAACAACAAAACATTTTCAATAACTATTGGTGATGCCAACTATTTACCTAAGACAGATCATTATTACGAATATGTATCAGATTACGGTATTACATGGTCTGCGGCTAGAACTGCAGCAGAAAACAGAACTTATTTTGGTTTAAAGGGGTATTTAGTAACCATTACTTCTGCAGAAGAAGCTCAATTAACAGGAGAACAAGCAGCAGGAGCTGGTTGGATTGGAGGGACAGATGAGGAAACAGAAGGCGTGTGGAAATGGGTAACGGGCCCAGAGTCTGGTACTATTTTTTGGAATGGAAAAGTAACAGGTTCTACTCTTAATTATGCTAATTGGAATCACAATGAGCCAAATGATGCTAATGGAGGCGAAGATTATGCGCATATAACAGACCCATCAATAGGAATTAAAGGTGCTTGGAATGATTTAAGAGTAGGAGGAGATCCTCCAGGGTTGTACCATCCTAAAGGATATATTGTTGAATATGGAGGAATACCAGGAGACCCTGTTTTAAATATTTCAGCATTTACCAAAGTAACAGCTATTAATACTTCAATTGTTAGCACGAAATCAAATTCAATATGTGGTAGTGGTTCAATAACTATAGAAGCAACAGTTTCACAAGGCGATGTGTTATGGTTTGATTCACCTTCTGGAGGTACATCAATAGCTACTGGTTCGGTATATATAACACCAACTTTAAATGCAACAACAACCTATTATGTTTCAGCATCATTTAATGGCTGTATAAATGATGAACGAATACCTGTGGTAGCATCCGTTTATCAAATACCTGTGATACAGCCTTCAATTACTTTTAAAAATTGTGATGTAGATGGTAATCCAGATGGATATACTGATTTTAATTTGAATGAAGCAAATGATATTATAACAAATAATAGTTCGGCAGGATTAGATATATCATACTATACAGATTTTAATGAAGCATATAATGGAACTTCAAATACTATTGATACTTCAATACCTTTTAATAATGTAACTTCAAACATAATTTTTGCTCGTGTTGAAAATAATGATGGTTGTTATGCTATTTCAGAAGTTACATTGGAAGTTTCTACAACATCTTTACCTTCTAATTTTTCTGAAATATTGTCTTATTGTGATGAAGATAATGATATTGATGGATTTTATGAGTTCGATTTAACAGAAGCTACTCAAACATTTCTTGATAAACTTCCTTTAGGAGAAAATTTAAGCATTCATTATTTTGAAAACTTAAATGATGCACAATTAGAACAAAATGAAATATTAGGTGTTTATGAAAACAAAGATGCTTTTTTACAAACACTATATGTGCGTGTTGAAAGTGATGATAATGGAGATTGTTTTGGAATTGGGGCTCATTTACAATTAGCAGTACATCCAAAACCAGAATTTGAGGTAGGACAATCAAAAGTGCTTTGTTCTGATGGAGATGACGTTACATTGTTTACATCTAATCCTAATTATACTTATGAGTGGAAGGATAGTGCAGGAGTGGTTGTTGGCAATTTACCAGAATTAACAATAGATTCAGGTGGTTCTTATGAGGTTGTTGCAACTTCAAATTTTAGTTGTAAATCGTTTCCTATTGTATATAATGTTGAAGAATCGAGTATAGCTAGAATTGAAAGTAATGATATAGAAATTATTGAATTAACAGATAATAATAGTATTAAAATTAATAATAAAAACAATAATTTAGGTATAGGTGATTATGAATTTGCTTTAGATAATATTGGTGGGCCTTATCAAGATGAATCTTTTTTTGAAAACGTATTAGCAGGATCTCACATTGTTTATATACAGGATAAAAATGGCTGTGGTATAGAATATATAGAAGTTTTTATTTTAGGATTCCCTAAATTTTTCACTCCTAATAATGATGGTGTTAACGATACTTGGCAAATTAAGGGGTTAGGAACAGACTATACAAATGCTTCAAAAGTTAAAATCTACAATCGTTATGGTAAATTAATTAAGCAATTAACGTCTAAAAACGGTGCTTGGGATGGTACTTTTAATGGCCAATTATTACCAGATTCAGATTATTGGTTTTTGGCAGAATTAGTTGAGTTAACAGGAGAAATTAGAATATATCGAGGGCATTTTAGTTTGGTTAGATAGAATGTATTAAAAACAAAAATAGCTTGGTAATTTTATACCAAGCTATTTTTGTTTTTATATTAAAGAATATTAATAAAGTTCTTTAATCTTTTTTAGTTTGCTCTTCCATAGTTCTAAAGATTCTTTATGAATTTTTATGTTACTATGTACTTCTTTTACAAGCGGATTATCATCTTTAACATTAGTAAAAAACTGTAAGTTGTTTTCTAATTGATTTATTTGACCTTTTACTTCATCTATCTTTTTACGAATAAAAGAGCGTTCATTATCTAAATCTCTATTATCTTCAGAAGTGTTCATGCTGTCAAGTTTGTTTTCAAACTTAATCATTTCAACTTCATTTTTTTCCATTTTTAAATTAGACAATAAACCGTCTATAGTCTTCTGGAATTTACCTTCAATATAACGTTTGTCATTAGGTACTCTTCCTAATGCTTTCCAATTATTAATCTGTTCTTTTATAGCTTCAATATCTTTGTCTTTATCTCCAGAAGGTTTCAGCTCTTTAATAGTATCAAGAAGTACAGATTTTTTATTAAACATCTCTAAATCTTCTTTGTTTGCTTCATTTCTTTTGGCATGAAGTTTATCAAAATAAGAATTACAAGCACCTTTAAATTGTTTCCATATTTTGTCGCTATCTTTACGAGGTACATGACCAATTTTTTTCCAATCGCTTTGTATTTTTTTCATTAAAGCAGTGGTTACTTCAAAGTCTTCACTGTCTTTATTGTCTTCAGCTATTTTTATAAGTTCTAGTTTTTTCTGAAGATTGGTGTATTGGTCTTTTTTAAGTCCTTTATAAAAACTGTTTTTTTGTCTATTAAAAACTCTAACAGCATCTTTAAACTTAGCCCAAGTAGCTTCGTTTACTTTTATAGGAACTTTACCAGCATTAAAAAACTGATTTCTAAGCGCTTCAATAGCTTTTATTTTATTTTGCCAGCCACCGTGAGAATTGGTTTCTTGAGCATTTAAAGCATCAATATTTGCTATTATTTCAAGTTTGTGCTCTAGATTTTTTTCGTAAACTTTGTCAATTTCTTGATAATAAACTTGACGTTTATCATTAATTATTTTAGTAGCAGCTTTAAAACGATCCCATATTTTTTCTCTATGCTCTCTTCCAACAGGTCCAAGTTCTTCTTTCCACATTTTATGAAGTTCTTGTAGCTCTCTAAACGCGCGCATAACATTATCGTCTTGTGCTAACTCTTCAGCACGTTCAATAATTTTAGTCTTTTTCTCTAAGTTATGTTTAAAATCTAAATCGCGTAAGTCTCTATTTAAATGTAAAAAGTCGTAAAACATTTCTACATGGTGGTGGTAACTATTCCATGCATTATTGTATTTGTCTCTAGGAATAGGCCCTGTATTTCTCCAACGTTCTTGTAATTCTTTAAAGTGCTTATAAGTAGTGTTTATATTCTCTTCAAGGTTTAAAAGCCCTTTTAATTCTTCTATAATTTGAAGTTTATCGGCTAAATTTTGCTTTAGATTTTTTTCTAAACTTTTATAATGGTCGTTTAGTTTTGTTCTATAATCTTTATAAGCTTCTTTAAATCTTTTTTGAATGGGTGACGAGTAGAAAAAGTCAATTTCATTACCACCTTCATTTAAAAATTCTTCTTTTTTCTCATCAAGTAACGCTTGGAATTTTGTTTTAAATTCGTTGTTAATACCATCTACATGAGATTTTATAGCTTGAATTTTTTCGTTTTTAAGCAGTTTTTCTAACTCGATGGCTAGGGCTTCTAACGACATGTTATCATACTCTTTTACTTCAATAGTATGTCGTTCTTTATTGCCTTCATCTTCTGCATCTTCTGCATTAGATTCTTCAATTTCATTAATAACTTTTTCATCGTCAGAATCTGATGGCGTTACATTAGAAGCAACTTCAACACAAGGTTCTGTTTCTTCTTTTGTAGGCTCTATAGATTCTTGATGATTATCTGCTACAGCATCTTCATTAACAATGGTTGTTTCTTCAACTTCAGGATTTTCTTCTTGAGTTTTTTCTGTTTCAATTGAAGAGTTGTCAACTAAGTTATCATTGTTTAACTTGTTTGTATTGTTTTCTGTTTCTTCTACTCCTTCTGCTTTTTGCAGTTTATTACTATCAGACATTTTTAAAAATGTTTAGGTTCATCAAATTACTTTCGCATTAAAGATACTAACAAGTATACTATTTACAAAAGAGAAGGAGGCTTTTAATAAAATAAAAAAGAGTTTTACTCTAAGTTCCAAATAGACCAAGCTTTTTCAGCTTGTAATTTTAGCATATTTAATCCGTTTTCTATTACAGCACCTTGTTCTCTTCCATGCTTTAGAAATGTAGTTTCTTCTGGATTATAAATTAAATCGAATAAAATGTGATGACTTGTAATACCGTTATATGGAATGTCTGGGCAATTGTCAATATTAGGAAAGGTACCCAAAGGCGTACAGTTTATTATTATTTGGTGTTCTTTAATAACAGTTTCTGTTAGGGTTTCATAGGTATAGCTAATACTTTCAGATTGTTTTCTTGAAACATATTTGTAATCTATTTTTAGTTTTTTTAAACTATAGGCGACAGCTTTACTAGCGCCACCTGTACCTAGTATTAAAGCTTTTTTATGATGTGGTTTTAACAATGGTTCAAGAGATTTTGAAAATCCATAGCAATCTGTATTATAACCAACTAATTTTCCTTTTTTTGTGATTTTTATGGTGTTAACGGCTCCAATAGCTTTAGCTTTTTTGTTTACCTTATCTAGAAACAGCATGACATCTTGTTTATAAGGAATGGTAACGTTTAGGCCTTTTAGGTTTGCTGTGTTTTTTACAATTGACGGAAATAAATCAATAGATTCAATATCAAAATTTTCATAAGTGGTGTTTTCAATATTTTCATCTTCAAATTTCTGTTTAAAATATGATCTTGAAAATGAGTATGATATATTTTTTCCTAAAAGTCCTAATTTGTTCATTTGTTTATTCTTGTTTTTTGCCCGTAAATTTCTAATGCTAAAACAATCGCAATTCCTAAAAAGACAAAGGCAATAGCATAATACGTTTCTGTATTTAATTCAGGGATGTAGCGTTCGTAATTTTGTATAATTTTTTTTCCTGTTGAATCTAGTAAAAAGCTACCATTTTCATGTATTTTGAAAATAGTTTTTTTCCATGGCCAAACAACACCTAAAGAGCCAACTATAAAGCCTATAATAGCCGAAAGCGTAATACTTTTATAATGCTTTAAAATATAACTTAGTACATGTGAAAAAGTAACTAACCCTGTTATTGATCCTAGAGTGAAGACAATAAGAACTTTTAGCATTCTTATACGTTCTGTATTTTCAATAAAGCTAAAATCACCTCCTAGAATTTCATAAGCAGTATCGTATAAAGCATTAACAGAATCGACTAGAAGCAGCACATAGTTTCCTAAAAGAATAAGAATGAAAGATCCTGAAAAACCAGGAAGAGTCATACCAGACACACTAATTATACCACAAAAAAACACAAACCATAGGTTGTCGTTTTCTGTGGCAGGATTTAAAAAACTAATACTTATTCCTAGCGCAATTCCAATAGCTAGAGAAAAGGATGTTTTATAATTCCAATCTTTAAAATCTTTATTTATATAATAAATAGAACCTATAATCATTCCGAAAAACACACTCCAAACATAGAGTTCATAATGTATTATAAGATAATCTAAAACTTTAGAAATGCTAAAGTAACTCACTATCATACCTAAGAAAAGCAACCCTAAGAAGCGTCCGTTAATATAGTTGTAAAAGCTTTTAAAGCGCCCATTAATAAGTAGCATAAAAGCTTTTCCGTTAATCTTTTTTAACGAATAAATAAATTCCTCATAAAAACCAGCAACAAATGCAACAACACCACCAGATACCCCAGGAACTTTATTCGCAGCCCCCATACCTAATCCTTTTAGAATAAGAAAAAGTTTATCGGTTAAAGTTCTGGTTTCTTGCATTACTGTTTCTTAGTGCCTAATCTTTCTAAAATAAAAATAGTTAAAAATCCAATAACCATTAAGCTTATTGCAAAAACGATTTGATTATCTCCATTAAAAGCAAATGGTGAGATGCTTTCTTGTGATAAAGGTGTTTTTATACCTTTTGAATCTGTATACCAGGATAAGGTGTTTTTCCACGGCCAAACTTTATTTAGTGAGCCAAAAATAAAGCCTGTAAGTATTGCTAAAGTGACATTATGGTAGTTTTTAAAAAGCCATTTTAATAAATGACTAAAACTTAATAAACCAACGGCAGCACCAGTAGCAAAAATGATTATTTTTTTTATATCAAAATCATGAAAAGCATTACTTAAGGTTTTGTAAGCACCAAGAATGATGAGAATAAAAGAGCCAGAAATCCCAGGTAAAATCATAGCGCAAATAGCAATAGCTCCAGCTATAAATAAGTGTAAAGAACTTTCATTGTTTGCTAGAGCAGGAAGGGATGTAATGTAATGAGCACTAATGGCTCCAATAATTAACGCTATAATAACTGTTATATTCCATTTGGTAATTTGTTTTCCAACAAAATAAATACTCGCTATTATAAGACCAAAAAAGAAGGACCAAATTAAAACAGGATGGTTTTCTAATAAATATTTGGCAAGCCTCATAAATGATATATAGCTAATGATAATACCACTTAGAAGTGATAAAATAAAATTTCCGTTTAGCGCTTTCCAAAAAGGTTTTATGCCTTCACTAAAAAGTGTTTTAAAAAGAGATGGTTTTACGTTACTAATTGTAGAAATTAATTCTTCATAAATACCAGAAATGAAAGCTATAGTACCACCAGAAACACCAGGTACAGCATCAGCAGCTCCCATAGCGACTCCTTTTATTGAAATAGTTAAATAATCTTTAAAGCGTCTTTGCATGTTTTGATTTTTATAAGAAAATCAAAGATATGTATTTTAACACGATGTTTAATTATAGATTTGTTTTTAGTAGATTTTTAACAAGTATTTTGTTAGAAACTTCAGGAAAAAGTTCTTCAATAATAAAAGCGTATTCTTCATTATATTTTAAGCCATTTTTTAAATGAAATATGCCTTTGTCATTTTCATTTAAAGAAAAATACAATCCAGCTAAGCGATATACTACTTCGGCACTTTCTGGGTGAAACTCTAAAGCTTGTTCAAAATTAATAGCTGCGGCTTCTGGCTCACCTAGTTTAATTAATAAATCGCCTCGAGATAGCCATGTGTTTAATTCGTAATTGCCTAGTTCTAATGTTTTTTTAAATCCGCGCTCAGCTTCTTCATAAAAGTTTAAACGTTGATTAATTTGGGAGAATAGCTTCCAATATATAACATTTTCAGTATCAATATTTATAGCTTTATTAATATAGTATAGAGCTTTTTTGTAATTCTTTTTTTTGTTATAATATTTAGTGATTGCAATCCAACCTTTATCTAGTAAAGGGTCTTCATGTACCGTTCTATCATAATACTGAAGCGCTAGCTCATCATTATTTAATTTTTCATAGCAAGAGCCTATATGTAATAACGCAAATGATGTGGGGTCATCTAATTTTAAAGTAATACTGTAATTTTCTATAGCTTCTTCGTAGCGTTTTAATTTTTCAAGAACTTTACCACGTTCTAGATAGGCGCCAATAAAAGTATCGTCAGAAATAATAGCAAAATCAAACGATGTTAATGCTTTTTCATATTCTTTTAAATTAAAATATTGTTTTCCTAATTGATGCCATGCTACTTCACAATACGGATTTTTATCTAAAAATAGGTTTAAATATTCTATAGCAGATTCATTCTGATTTAAAAATTCAAAGCAATAAATAATATTATAAAGCGCGGAGTAATCTTCTAAATCTTTCTCTAAGCATTTCATGAAATATGTTTTAGCATCTTCAAATTGGTCTAGAAATAAATATTCCATACCAATTAGAGAATATAAATCAACAACATCTTCCGTAAGTTCGATTGCTGTTTTTAAAACCTCAATAGCCTGTAAGTGCTCATCTTTTTTAGATAGAATATTTGCCTTTTGAATAAAAATTTCTTCATTCATGGGGTCTAAACTATAAAGCTCGTTTAAAAGAGAGTCGGCTTCAATAAGTTTATCTTCAAAAACATGTATTTCTACTTTAAAAAGTCTTAAATTAATGGAGGTAGGGTGTTGGTCTAAACCTAGTTTTATAGCTTTTTTTGCTAATGCTATTTTACCTTGATTTAGATAATGATGAATGATGTTTTCAAATTCTTCTGAATCGAAGAATAAAACACGATTCGTTTTTAACATCGATTCAAACTTAGTAAGCGGCAAGTTGTTATTGTCGTTATGACTAAACTCCATAAGCACATTTGTAAGGTTTCTACCTGAATAAATTTAAGATTCTATTCTGTTTTATGGGATTAATTAGATAAATGTTTTCAACAAAGTAATGAACAGTTGGATTTTTAGTGTTCCGATTTTTGTGTTATTAGTTGATTTTTAGAACTATGGGAGAGTTTTGTTAATTCTAAATATTATTCAAAATATTAATAATTATAGCACAACCTTTAGCTATTTCATCGTTTGATATGGTTAAAGGCGGTGTGATTCTTACAGCTTTAGGCTCAAAAAGTAACCAAAATAATATTAAACCTTGGTCTTGACTTTCTAAAACTATTCTATTTGTTATAGATTCTGAAGGTGTAATGATTGCAAGCATAAGACCAACTCCTCTTATTTCTTTTATTAAAGGATGTACTAAAAGTTTTCTAAATAGTTGTTCCTTTTCTAAGGCTTGCTGCATTAAATTACTAGTTGTAATTTCTTTTAACGTTGCTAAAGCCGAAGCAGCAATAACAGGATGTCCTCCAAATGTCGTTATGTGTCCTAATTTAGGATTGTCTTGAAGTAAATCCATTAAGCTACTAGAAGCTGTAAAGGCTCCAATAGGCATACCGCCACCTAAAGCTTTACCTGTTACTAAAATATCTGGAATACAATTATAATTTTGAAAACCAAAAAGGTTTCCAGTTCTACCAAACCCTGGTTGAATTTCATCTAAAATTAAAAGGGCTCCAACTTTATCACATTGTTGTCTTACTTTTTTTAAATAGTCATTTTTAGGAACAATAAAACCAGCACCACCTTGTATGGTTTCTAAAATAACACATGCTGTTTTTGTTGTAATTTGTTTTAAATCGTATTCGTTATTGAATTCTATGAATTTAACATCAGGAAGTAAAGGTCTAAAGGCTTGTTTACGTTCTTCATGTCCCATAATACTTAAAGACCCCATCGTATTACCATGATAAGCTTTGTTTGCAGCAATGATTTCGCTTCGTCCAGTAGCGCGTTTAGCTAATTTTAAAGCACCTTCAATAGCTTCAGTTCCAGAATTGGTTAAATAGGTTTTGTTTAATGAATCAGGAAGGTTTTCTGCTAATAGTTTAGCTAGTTCTACAGCTGGTTTTTGAGCATATTCACCATAAACCATGACGTGCATGTATTTATCTAGCTGATCTTTAATAGCATTAACTACTTTTGGGTGATTATGACCTAGTGGACAAGCAGATACGCCAGCAACAAAATCAAGATATGCTTCGTTTTTTGTGTTGTAAATATAACTTCCTTTGGCATGTGAAACTTCCATTGCTAAAGGGTGTGGTGATGTTTGTGCTTGGTATTTTAAGAAGTCTTGTTTCATTGTTTTTTTAATCTAACACTTCAAACAATTCAATATTCCAGATGTCAATGTTTTGAGTTGGTTTAGTTAAATAGATTACAACTCGAATTTTATTTCCATCGATTTCTTTATGACAACTAATAGTATGTTGAACCCATTTGGAGGTTAATTTTATTTTGGTTTTCTTGTAACGAGTAAAATCGTTACCAAACTCTTGAAGAGCAATATTTATATTACCTTTTCCTTTTAACCATAAATTTAATTTAAACTCTCCTTTTAATTTAGAAATTGTTTGAAAAAAATGTGGGTTTATAGCTGTCGTTTTACATGAGATTTTATCAGCAGTTTTAGTGCCATTTGGTGATATAACGGTATTTGGTTTTACAATAACATTTCTTTTATCCCAAATAGCATTATCAATCTCATTCTTGGATTTTAATAAATTTGTAGCGTTATTTTCTTTTTTAGTAATAATATTACTATAGTTAAAAATTGAAGTGTTTTTATGAGCTAATTCTATACGTTCAAGTAAATCATTATCAAAAAACGCATCTTGAGGAATATAATCATCTAGCCCTTTTATTATAGGTAAAACTAAAGGTTTATCATCTTTAAATAAATCTTCAACACTTAGTGGGCGTTCATCTTCTCTCCAATCAAAACCTTTTAGGAATTGTTCTTTTTCAGGGTATTGCGATTGTGGATATGTTTTTCCATCAGCTTGATTAATTCTATTGTATTCTTCAATATCTCCATTTTCAAATAACATGGAGATACTTCCAGATTTAGCTTTATCTATCCCGATAAGTTCATCTTTATCATTTCTAAGGTAAAAAATAGATTCAGCATTTTTATTAATATTTATTTTTCGTAAGGTGTTTTCTTTGTTAAACCAACCTTTTAAGTGTATACCATAAATTTGACTATAACCATTATCACTCAGGGTATCTTTGTTTATAATAAAAGCATTGTTGTATACCAAAAGTGAATCTAGCTTTTCTGTTTTTGGATTTGAAATTAGATGTATTGTGTCTCCAGTCATTTGGCTTTTTATATTCCAAAGAATGGGTTTGCGTTTTGTAGAAAAGGCATCACTAGAGTCAAAACGATCTAAATTAATTAATTGTGTTAATCCTGTTTTTTGATCGGCATGAATAGAATCTGCCTTTGCACTTATATCTGATTTATAAAGTTTAGCATTATAATACGCTTTTACAATTCGATGTTCTGGTTTACCTGTTACCATAATTTTATTGGCATGCATATAAATAGAATCATTTTCTTGAACTGTTATGGCTAAAGCTCGTTTAGTAATAAAAAGCGAGTCTTTTTCTTTAAAAACTTCAGCGTAATGTCCTTTTATAATACTATGGTTTAAAGTATCTGTTACTTTTATGTTGTTGGTAGCAGAGGCAAAATTAATATTATTGTCAAAATATAAACTATCGCCTAAAATTTCTCTATCATCATAATCTATTTTTGCATTTTTAAGTGCATAGCCTACTTTGTTTTCGGTATCATAAAACCCTTTTTCGCAATAGGTTTTACTTGTTTCTGTTGTAATTGTTGATGGACCAAATAAAAAGGCGAGACCTGTTTCTGAATAAAAATCGAAAAAGTTAGAATTTATTGTAACGTCTTTATTTACAAGAACCACATTTTCTACAAATTGATACTTTTTAAGATTCATATAATAACGACCTATTTTACTAGTAATAGTACCTGATGAATCTTTAACAACCGTTCCTCCATTTTTATAAAAGGATTGTTGTTTTAATTTGTCATAATATAATGTATCGGATGTAATAGTAGAATTTGGATCTTTTAACACTACTTCGCCACTAGCAAACGCTAATTCCGTTTCACCACTATATTCTAAATATTTTGAGGTCATATTGATCGTGTCGCCTTCTATCATTCGTACATGACCATAAGCCTCAATAAATTTTTCTTTTCTGTATTGGATAGCTTTATCACACCAAAGATCAATGCTTCCATGTTTTATGTGAACTTGTTGCGAATCATCACGTGTCATTGTGATAGCACCAGGAGCTTTTTCTTCATCAATGGTTGTTGTACCTGCATATTCAATTTTTATCTGCTTCTTTTCTTGAGCTTGTATGTTTGTTACTGAAACAAAACAAAATAATATTATAAAAAATATAGATGGTAGTCTATTCAAAATATAAAAGATTTGTGACAAAAATAACGATTAATATGATGTTTAATTATCTGTTGGCTTTTTTTTGTGATTTTGTTTGAAACAAAAAACGCTCCAAAAATGATTTGGAGCGTTTAAATATATTTAATAGTTTATTTCTTAAACTAATTGTTGTCTAAAAATAGTTTGTTTTCTGTCTGGTCCAACAGATACAATAGTAATAGGCGTTTCTAATTCTTTTTCTAAAAACTCAATATACTCATTTAAGGCTTTTGGTAATTGAGATGTTTCAGACATACCTGTTAAATCTTCAGACCAACCATTAAATTCTGTATAAACTGGCTCTACATTTTCTGGCTCAATATTATAAGGGAAGTGTTCTATAACTTCTCCTTTATATTTGTATGCAGTACATACTTTTAAGGTTTCAAAACCAGAAAGTACGTCACCCTTCATCATCATTAATTGTGTTACACCATTAACTTGACAAGCGTATTTTAAAGCTACTAAATCTAACCAACCACAACGACGAGGTCTTCCTGTTGTTGCTCCAAACTCGTTACCAATACGAGCCATTTCTTGTCCGTCTTTATCAAATAATTCGGTAGGGAATGGGCCAGAACCCACACG
This sequence comes from Thalassobellus citreus, assembly GCF_044385915.1. Classification (NCBI taxonomy): domain Bacteria; kingdom Pseudomonadati; phylum Bacteroidota; class Flavobacteriia; order Flavobacteriales; family Flavobacteriaceae; genus Thalassobellus; species Thalassobellus citreus. The sequence goes on from NZ_JBISCC010000109.1 coordinate 45,398, forward strand.
AGTTGTATATGCTTTAAAGATACCAAAAACATCGCCTATTTGGTTAGGAGCGACTCCTAAACCAGTACAAGCACCTGCTGCTGTTGTATTACTTGATGTTACAAAAGGGTAGGTTCCAAAATCAATATCTAATAATGATCCTTGAGCACCTTCAGCAAGAATGGTTTTTCCAGTTTTTTGTGCTTGATACACATATTCTTCAGAATCAATAAACTTTAACGATTTTAAAACGTCGATAGCTTTAAAGAATTCTGCTTCAAGTTCTTTTAAATCATATTCAATATCTACATCGTAAAACGCAATCATAGATTCATGCTTATCAGCTAAAGATCTATAGCGTTCTTTCCAATCGGCTAATTCTAAATCGCCTACACGAATACCATTTCTACCGGTTTTATCCATATAAGTTGGTCCTATACCTTTTAAAGTAGAACCAATTTTTGCTTTACCTTTTGAAGCTTCACTAGCAGCATCAAGTAAACGGTGTGTTGGTAAAATAATATGTGCTTTACGAGAAATAACTAAAGATTTTCTGTAATCTACATCTTGCTCTTCAAGTTTGTCTAACTCAGCTTTAAAAATAACAGGATCTATAACCACACCATTTCCAACTAAGTTGGTTTTGCCTTCGTGGAAAATTCCTGAAGGAATGGTATGTAAAACATGTTTTTTTCCGTTAAATACAAGGGTGTGTCCTGCGTTTGGGCCTCCTTGAAAACGTGCAATAATATTGTAGTTAGTGGTAAGTACGTCAACAATTTTTCCTTTGCCTTCGTCTCCCCATTGTAATCCTAGTAGTAAATCTACTGCCATTGTAAAATTAGTTAATTGGTTGATTTTCTATTTCCGTAGAAATAAAGTGAATGATTGTTAATTTCGATATCGAAAACTTCTTCGATTGTTTTTTTGATAGATTGAATTCTTGGATCACAAAACTCAATAACTTCACCTGTATCGGTTAGTATCACGTGATCATGTTGTCTATCAAAATATGATTTTTCGTAATGAGCTTGGTTTTGTCCAAATTGATGTTTTCTTACCAAACCACATTCTAAAAGTAATTCTATAGTGTTGTATAAAGTTGCACGAGACACACGATATTTTTTGTTTTTCATGTTAAGATATAGCGATTCTATATCAAAATGCTCTGTGCTATTGTAAATTTCTTGTAGTATAGCGTAACGTTCAGGTGTTTTTCGGTGCCCGTTGTTTTCTAAAAAGTTAGTGAATACACTTTTTACTATGTCTTGATTTTTTGTATCTGTCTTTGCATTCATAATTTCGTCGCAAATTTACACTTTTTTTACAGTCTAGTAACCTTATCTATACCATTAATTTTTTTTAGCTTCTCAATTAGCTTTTTTACAAGCGTTTTATTTTTAACAACAACACTGATTTTTCCTGAGAATAAACCGTCATCACTATCAAAACTTAAGCTCTTCATATTCACATGCATATTACCAGAAATAATTTTAGTAATATCATTTACTAATCCAATATGGTCAATTCCTGTAATTGCAATTTTTGCGGCAAATTCTTGTTGAGAAGAGTCTACCCATTTAGCAAGCATGATTCTATATGCATAGTTAGATTGTAAAGTTAAGGCATTTGGACAATTTTTTTTATGAACTTTAATACCTTCAGTTACTGTTAAAAAACCAAAAACACCATCACCTGGAATAGGATTACAACAATTTGATAGTTTATAATCTAATTTCTCTTCCTCTTTACCAAATACTAGCGAGTCATACTTTGCGGTTATTTCATCTTTTTCTAAATCTTCTTTTTTAACATTTGCTTTTCTAGTTATTTTATTTTTAATAAAACTCATTAAAGCATTATTCCTAGAGGAAGCATAGTCTTTTATCATGGTATTGTCTATAGTACCAAGTCCCACCCTGTAAAATAAATCTAAACTGGTATTGAGTTTAAAATAATTAACAAGTTCGTTAATAGAGTTTTCATTTAAAGTAATTTTAAGTTGTTTTAATTTTCTTCTTAAAATTTCTTTACCTTCTTCTCCAATGCGTTTTTTATCTTCTTTTAAAGCAGATTTAATTTTAGTTCTTGCTCTTGCTGTTGTTGCATAATCTAGCCAATTGGCATTTGGTTTTGCACTTTCTGAGGTTAATATGTCTACTTGATCGCCGCTTTTTAGCTCGTGACTTAGCGGAACGAGTTTACCGTTTACTTTTGCGCCACGAGTTTTCATACCAACTTCTGTATGAATACTAAAGGCAAAATCTAACGAAGTAGCACCTTTGGGTAGTGATTTTAAATCTCCATTAGGGGTGAATACAAATATTTCTTTTGAATATAAATTGAGTTTAAACTGTTCAACAAAATCTACAGCATTTGTTTCTGGGTTTTCTAAAGCTTCTTGTAGCCTGTTTATCCAGCCTTCTAAATTATCTTCTTTTTCGTTTTCTTGTTTGTATTTATAATGTGCCGCATAGCCTTTTTCTGCAATTTCGTTCATGCGCTCACTACGTATTTGGACTTCTACCCAACGTCCTTTTGGTCCCATTACAGTTATGTGTAACGCTTCGTAACCCGTGCCTTTTGGAGATGAGATCCAATCGCGAAGTCTAATAGGGTTAGGTCTAAAATGGTCTGTTACAATAGAATAGATTTTCCAAGCCAAAAACTTTTCGTTAGCAGCATCACTTTTATAAATAATTCTAATTGCAAATTTATCATAGACTTCATCAAAAGAAACACCTTGTTTCATCATTTTCTTTCTTATTGAAAAAATTGATTTTGGGCGTCCTTTAATAGTGTAATTAAAATGTTCTTTATCTAAAGAAATTTTTATAACATCGCTAAATTGTTCAATGTATTTATCTTGTTCTTCTTTGCTTTCTTTTGTCTTGTTTAGAATATCGAAATAAACTTCCGGTTCAGTATATCTAAGCGCTAAATCTTCTAATTCGGTTTTTATATTATAAAGACCTATTCTATGAGCTAAAGGTGCGTATATATATAAGGTCTCCGATGCTATTTTTTCTTGCTTATCGGGGCGCATAGAATCCATAGTTTGCATATTATGGAGTCTATCGGCTATTTTAATAATAATAACACGTACATCATCATTAAGAGTCAGTAGCATTTTTCTGAAATTTTCAGCCTGTAAAGACACATCCATGTCTTTTTCTTTACTTAATGATGAGATTTTGGTAAGTCCTCCAACTATAGTTGCAACGGACTTACCAAACAGTTTTTCAATATCTTCAATTTCATAATCAGGACTGTCTTCAACCACATCATGAAGTAATGCTGATGCTATAGAAGTGGCATCTAAACCAATTTCTTGTGCTACAATTTTTGCCACCGCTATAGGGTGGAAAATATAAGCTTCTCCAGATTTTCTGCGTTGATTTTTATGGCCATCTAAGGCTGTGTCAAAAGCTTTTCTAATTAGTTTTTTATCATCATCAGTAAGTGTTGTATAACTAACTTTTAATAACTCTTTGTAAGCTTTTGTTATGGCTGCGTTTTCTTTTTCTATATCATCCTCTGTCATAAATTAAAAATAACATAAAGAAAATTAACAACCAACAGGATTTTAGTTTTTGTTGTTATTTTTTTTAAGATTTATGAATTCAGAAATTCTACAAGTAGAGTGATTGCTTTACCGCGATGCCCGATACTGTTTTTTAGGCTCAAATCCATTTCGGCAAATGTTTGTTCGTAGCCGTTAGGTTTAAAAATAGGGTCGTAGCCAAAACCTTTTTTACCGCTTTTATTAGTCGTTATTTCACCTTCGCAAATACCTGTAAAATTATGTTGTTTGTCGTTTATTATTAAACTAACAACAGTTTTAAATTGGGCATTTCTATTGTCTAAATCATTTAAGTTTTTAAGTAACAAATCCATATTTTCACTTGCATCGCGTTTTTCTCCAGCATAACGTGCAGAATAAACACCAGGATCACCATTTAGAGCTTCAACTTCAAGACCGGTATCGTCAGCAAAACAATTGTAACCATAATGCTCTTTTACATATTGTGCTTTTTGAATAGCATTGCCTTCTATTGTTTTTTGTGTTTCAGGAATATCTTCAAAGCAACCAATGTCTTTTAAGCTTAAAAGTTTTATATAGTTAGGTATTAAAGATTGAACTTCTTTAAGTTTGTTAAGGTTGTTTGTTGCAAAAACGAGTTTCATAATATAAAATGTATCAAGCAAAAGTACTATTATAATCATTTATAATAATAAGGTAGTGCTAAATTTCTAATGAAAAATTTACAACCATTTTATGATTTTTGTTATTTAGATTTGTTTTAAATTTTGTATCTTAGGATAGAATTATTAACCTAAAAAAAGAATTGAATATGACTGTAAATTTTGAATATGTAGGCGTAGATGTAAGTGAAACACTTTCAGCTTTCACTGAAGAAAAATTAGATAAATTATTTAATAGATATGAATTTTTAATAAATGCAACGGTTCATTTTAAACAAGAAGGACAAGAGCATGAAGCAGGTAAAATTTGTAATATAGAATTAAGCCTTCCTGGACCTAGAATTTTTGCAACTTCTAACGAGCGTAATTTTGAAGTGTCAGTAAGAGAAACTATTAGTGATTTAGAGCGTCAATTAAAAAAGCGTAAGCAAGTTTATAAAACACATTAATTAAATAGCTTAAAAATGTGTTTTTTTTACCTGTGATGATAAGGTTCGTTTTTTAAAATAGTAAACCCTCTATAAAGTTGTTCTATAATAAAAAGTCTAACCATTTGATGGGAAAATGTCATTTTAGACAATGATATTTTCCCATTTGCTTTTTTATAAATGTCTTCAGAAAAACCATAAGGTCCTCCAATAACAAAAACAAGTTGTTTGATACCTGAATTCATATGTTTTTGTAAGTAAGCCGAAAATCCAACAGAATCTAATTGTTTGCCGTTTTCATCTAGTAAAATTAAAATATCAGTATTATTCAGCTTTTTTAAAATAAGTTCACCTTCTTTTTGCTTTTGTTGTGCTTCGCTTAAGTTTTTTACGTTTTTTATATCAGGAATAATGTCTAAAGAGAAATTAATATAAAAACCTAAGCGCTTTTGGTATTCAGTAATTAAAGCCAAAAGTTCTTTGTTGTCTGTTTTGCCAATGGCGAGTAATTTGATAGTCATAATAGCAAAATTAGCATTTTATATTTGTTAAAAATGAATTTAAATAGTGATAATTTGTGAAATTCATAAGTTTAAATTTATAAAAGTAAATCAATTTCTTATTTTTGTTAAAAACAAACTAACCAAACAATATGATTACACAAGAACAATTTGATAGCGAAATAAAAATGATAATTGCAAATGCAATTAGAGAAGATGTAGGAGACGGCGATCATAGTTCATTAGCTTGTATACCTGAAAATGCAAGAGGAAGAGCTAAACTTTTAGTTAAAGATAAAGGGATTATAGGTGGCGTTAATTTTGCTAAAAAAGTATTTGCTTACGTAGATAAAAGATTAAAATTAGATGTGCTGATTGAAGATGGTTCAGAAGTGACTTTTGGAGATATTGTTATGTATGTTGAAGGACCTTCCCAATCTATTTTAAAGGCAGAACGAACAGTTTTGAATGCTATGCAACGTATGAGTGCTATTGCTACAAAAACTAGAATGTTTGTAGATCTATTAGAAGGTACAAAAACAAGAATTTTAGATACGCGTAAAACAACTCCAGGTATTCGAGTGTTAGAAAAATGGGCTGTTAAACTTGGCGGAGGTGAAAATCATAGATTTGCTTTATATGATATGATAATGTTAAAAGATAATCATATAGATTTTGCTGGAGGTATTACAAAAGCGATAGATATGGCTAAAGCCTATTTAAAAGAAACTGGTAAAAATCTAGATATTATGGTTGAAGCTAGAGATTTGGCTGAAGTAGAAGAGATTTTGAAAAGTGATGGTGTTTATAGAATTTTAATTGATAATTTTGATTACGAAGACACAAGAAAAGCTGTTAAAATGATAGGTAATAAATGTCTTACCGAATCTTCAGGAAATATTAATGAAGCTACTATACGTCATTATGCCGAATGTGGTGTAAACTACATTTCATCAGGAGCTTTAACGCATTCTGTACATAATATGGACTTAAGTTTAAAAGCAGTAAAATAATTAGTTTTACAAGTAGTAAGTAATTGTATTCTTCTTTATTTTGATAACTTTGCTATAAATTTAAAGCAAATTATTAATGACAAAACCTATTGAAGACAAACTAGATAAAATTCCTGTAATTAATATCTTAGTGCGGTTTTTTAAACAATTTAAATTACCAGGTCTTGAAGGGTTGTCGTTTTACGATTTGTTAGAGCTTTATATAACAGGTATTGTAAGAGGTGCATTAACTACAAGAGCAAGTGCTATTGCGTTTAGCTTTTTCATGGCTTTGTTTCCTTTTTTGTTATTTGTTTTAATAATTATTCCAGAAATACCAATAGATAATTTTCAGAAAGAATTCATGGACTTTTTGGAGTCTTTTTTGCCACCAACTACTTCCGAATTTTTCTTTCATAATATTTTTGAAAACATTGAAAATTCTCAAAGAGGCGGCTTGTTGTCCTCCGTTTTTGTTTTATCAATAGCATTAATGGCAAATGGTGTTAATGCTGTGTTTTCTGGGTTTGAAAATTCGTATCATGAGCAATTACCCCGTAATGTTATTAAGCAATATTTATATGCGTTGGGGATTGCATTAATATTAGCGTTCCTACTTATTATTACTATAGCGGTTTTAGGATATTTTCAAATTTATGTTGTTGAAGGGGTTATTGATGCTTTAGAAACACGAGGTTATGAAACAGGTTCGCAGAGTATTATTTGGACAGATATTGCTAAATACGTCTTTTTTGTAATGATGGTATATTTGGCAACAGCAACATTGTATTATTTTGGAACAAAAGAAGGGAGGCTTTCTAATTTCTTTTCAGTGGGTGCTTTATTTACCACTTGTCTTATTATAGTAACTTCATATTTATTTGGCGTTTATATTGAAAATTTTGGTCAGTATAATAAGCTATACGGATCTATTGGAGCGCTTTTAGTTTTGTTGTTTTATTTGTGGCTTAATGCTAATATTTTATTGTTAGGTTACGAATTAAATGCATCTTTGAATAAACTACGTAAAAGGTGTTAGTTTATGCAGTATTTTATAGATGTAATTATCCCTGTTCCGCTTAAAAAGCTATTTACTTATGGTATAACAGCCTCTGAAGCTGAATTTTTAAAACAAGGAATGCGTGTTGCGGTACCTTTTGGGAAATCTAAAATATATACAGGCATTGTTTTTAGTATACATAATGATGCACCAACGGCATACGAATCTAAAGATATTCAACAAATTTTAGATGAAACACCTATTGTAAATGCTAAGCAATTACAATTATGGCAGTGGATAGCGAGTTATTACATGTGTACTTTGGGCGATGTTATGCGAGCTGCTTTACCAAGTGGTTTTATTTTAGAAAGTGAAACAATAGTTACTAAGAATAGTGTTAATATTATAGATGAGTCTGTTTTAAAAGATGATGAGTTTTTGGTTTATGAAGCTTTGCAACATCAGTCATCATTAAAAATTCATGATATATCTAATATTCTTGATAAAAAGAATGTGCTTCCTGTTATTAAGCGTTTGATAGAAAAAGAAGCAATTTCGGTTGAAGAAGAGGTGTATGAAAAATATAAACCTAAGTTGGTTAGGTATGTTAAATTACATTCTAATTTTTCTTCAGAAACAGCGCTTAAACAATTGTTAGATGATTTAAGTAGAGCGCCTAAGCAGAAACAGGTAGTTATGACCTTGTTTTCTGTATCCGCAACAACAAAGAAACCTGTAAAAGTTTCCGATTTATCAACAGAAAGTAATGCATCTACATCCATTATAAAAACATTAATAGATAAAGGTGTTTTTGAAGAATATCATATTCAAACAGACCGTGTACAATATTCAGGAGACGATAATGAGGATACAAAACACCTTAATGCATATCAAGAAACCGCATTAAAAGAAATAAAAGAATCTTTTAAAACTCATAATGTTTCGTTGTTGCATGGTGTTACTTCATCTGGTAAAACCGAAGTGTATGTAAAATTGATAGAAGAAGTTTTAAGTACTGGTAAGCAAGTTTTGTATTTGTTACCAGAAATTGCGCTTACCACACAATTAGTCACTAGACTTCAAAATTATTTTGGAGAACAAGTAGCGGTTTTTCATTCTAAATATTCAACGCATGAACGTGTTGAGGTTTGGAATAACGTTTTAGATCATTCCGCGAAAGCGAAAATAGTATTAGGCGCACGTTCTTCTATATTTTTACCTTTTGATAATTTAGGATTGATTATAGTAGACGAGGAACATGAACAATCCTTCAAGCAATTTGATCCAGCACCTCGTTATCATGCTAGAGATACTGCGGTTGTATTAGCTTATATGCACGAAGCAAAAATTCTTTTAGGATCGGCAACACCTAGTTTAGAAAGTTATTTTAATGCCAAACAAAATAAATATGGTTTTGTTGAATTAATGCATCGCTTTAATGATGTGTTAATGCCAGACATTGAATTGGTAGATATTAAAGAGAAACAGAAAAAAAAGCTCATGAAAGGGCATTTTAGTGATCGGCTTATTTTAGAAATGACTGAAACTTTAGCAGAAGGGCATCAAATTATATTGTTTCAAAACAGACGCGGGTTTTCTCCTATAGTAGAGTGTAATACGTGTGGCTTGTCTCCGCAGTGTCCTAATTGTGATGTGAGTTTAACCTATCATCAATACAGGCATCAATTGCGTTGTCATTATTGTGGGTATGTAGAAGCGATGTTAAAAACGTGTAAAGCTTGCGGAAGTAGTGAAATAGATAGTAAAGGTTTTGGCACCGAGCAAATAGAAGCAGAGGTAAAATTGTTGTTCCCAGAACATAATGTTGCAAGAATGGATTTAGATACCACACGTGGAAAATATGGTTACGAAAAAATTATTACAGCATTAGAGCAGCAAGAGATTGATATTTTGGTTGGAACACAAATGCTTACCAAAGGCTTAGATTTTAGAAATGTGAAGCTTGTTGGTATTATGAATGCCGATAATATGTTGAACTTTCCTGATTTTAGAGCACACGAACGAAGTTTTCAACTCATGTTGCAAGTTGCGGGTAGGGCAGGACGTACCGAAGAACGCGGTAAGGTTTTAATACAAACGTATAATCCGTATCATAATATATTACAGCAAGTATCTACCAATAATTATGTAGATATGTTTAACGAGCAAATGAATGATCGTTATAACTTTAAATATCCCCCAATTTACAAACAGATAAAAATTACTTTAAAACATAAAGACTATAATAGGGTAGAAACGGCTTCTATTTGGTTTGCTAAATCGTTGCGACAGGTTTTTGGAGATTTGGTTTTAGGACCAGAGTCGCCACCTGTAGCCAGAATTAGAAATCAGTTTCATAAAAACATATTGGTAAAGATTCCTAAAAAGCAATCTTTATCAAAAACAAAAGAAGCTATCGTTAAAATAAACAACAGCTTCTTTAGTGTAAAAGATTTTCGGTCAGTTAAAGTAATTTTAAATGTCGATAACTTCTAGTGAAATAGAAATTTATTCAATTTCGTAATTGAACTAGTCCTTGTAAAAATCGGGATCTTATCAAGTATAAGAGAAACTGAAACAAGTTCAGTTTAATAAAGCTAAGCTTCTAAATATTATTTAAAGCATCAACTAGTTGGGTTTTCTTATTTCTACTCAAAGGAATTTCATAAGTACCAACTTCAACATTTTTACTATTAAACCTGTCAATTTTATCAAGGTTTACAATATAAGATTTGTGGATTCTTAAAAACTTGCCTTCAGGTAATTCAGCTTCAAAAGATTTCATAGTAGATAAAACTACTAAGCTATTTTCTTCGGTTACTAATTTTACATAATCGCCAAGTGCTTCAATCCATTTAATATCTTTAATGTAAACTTTACGTTTTTTAAGATTACTTTTTACAAAAATATGTTCACCTTCTTCTTCGTTAAAGTCTAAAGTCAATTTGTGTTGTTCTAAAGCTTTGTCTACAGAGGTATTGAAACGTTCTCTTGTAATTGGTTTGTGTAAGTAATCGGTAGCATCGTAATTAAATGCTTTAAAAGCATATTCGGTTTTACCGGTTACAAAAATAATTTGGGGTTTGTTGTTTAATACGTCTAAAAGTTCAAATCCATTTAGCACTGGCATTTCAATGTCTAAAAAAATTAAATCAACTTGATGCGTATTTAAACCATTCTTTGTTTCTATAGCACTACTATACTCAGCTATTAAGTTAAGAGATGGGTGGTTCTCCACAAGCTTAACAATAGAGAGACGTTGTATTGCTGAATCGTCTACTACTACACAGTTTAAAGTCATAACATTTATATTATTTCGGTTAAGATATCGACAATAGTACAAAAAATTCGGCTAAAAACCAAAAATCATCGTTTAAATGCATTAATTAACAAAATTTTAACACATGTAAATGGTTTGTATAACAAGTCAAATATATTGTTTAACTATATATATTGATAATTATTTTATTATAAAATATTAACAATGTGAAATGGATAAAAATTAAGGTGAATATATTGTTGTTTTATATATATGTATTTGCTACTTTTGCACCCAATTTTTAACAATAAACACGATTTTTATGAATCATTATGAAACTGTTTTCATCTTAAATCCCGTTTTATCTGAAGATCAGATAAAGGAAACAGTAAAGAAATACGAAGATTTTCTTGTTTCTAACGGCGCTAAGATGGTATCAAAAGAGGATTGGGGACTAAAAAAGTTAGCTTACCCTATTCAAAACAAAAAAAGTGGTTTTTACCATTTATTTGAGTACACTGTACCTGGAGATGTAATTAACCAATTAGAAGTAGAGTTTAAACGTGATGAGCGTTTTATGCGTTATTTAACAGTATCGTTAGATAAGCATGCTATTTCATGGGCAGAGAGAAGAAGAGTTAAACTTAAACAAAAAGCTTAATTATGTCATCAATAGAACAACAATCTAAAGGAAAAAAAGACGGAGAAATTAGATATTTAACTCCGCTTAACATCGATACTAATAAGGCTAAGAAATATTGTATGTTTCAAAAGTCTGGAATCAAGTATGTTGATTACAAAGATCCAGATTTTTTAATGCGCTTTATAAACGAGCAAGGTAAAATTTTACCAAGACGTTTAACAGGTACATCATTAAAGTATCAAAGAAAAGTTGCTGTTGCTGTAAAAAGAGCACGTCACTTAGCTTTAATGCCTTATGTAGCAGATTTATTAAAATAAAATACCGATAACAATGGAACTTATATTAAAACAAGACGTTGAAAATTTAGGATTTAAAGACGATGTTGTAACAGTTAAGAACGGTTATGGTAGAAACTTTTTAATTCCTCAAGGACAAGCTATATTAGCTACAGTGTCTGCTAAGAAAGTATTAGCAGAAAACTTAAAGCAAAGAGCTTTTAAAGAAAAGAAAATAGTTGATGATGCTAACAAGATTGCTGAAGCTTTAAAAGCATTAGAAATTAAGATAGCTGCTAAAGTAGGTGCAGGAGACAAATTATTTGGTTCTGTAAACAACATTGATGTTGCTGCCGCTTTAGAAAAAGAAGGTCAAGCTATTGATAAAAAATTCATCACAGTTACAACTGTTAAACGTTTAGGTAAATATACTGCCGTAGTACGTTTACACAGATCTGTATCTGTAGATTTAGAATTTGAGGTTATTGCACAAGCAAGCTAATATCAAATATTTTAGTATAAAAGCCTCAACTTAGTTGGGGCTTTTTTTATTAAATTTATACGGTTTCTGTTTTTACGGAAATGTAAATCAAATTTTTAATGAAATATAGTAGACTTACAAAAGAACAATTTGAAGAATTGCACCAAGAGTTTATAAACTTTTTGGCAACACAATCTATAACTGCTGATGAGTGGGCTAACTTAAAAGAAAATAAACCAGAAATGGCTGAAATGGAACTCGACGTTTTTAGCGATTTAATTTGGGAAGGTGCATTAAATAAAGCAGAATATTTAGAACATTTTGCACCAAAACACATGTATTTATTTCGTTTAGGTGAAGAAAAAATGAATGCTATTGTTGTAAACGTAAAAAATGACATAGATATTACTACAAATGAAGGTTATAATTGGTTACGTGAAAATTTGATGGATGATAGTGTTGAGTTTTTACAAGCCGATAAAGATTATACCGATGATAAAAATTTAGATAAATTTAAAATGATTGAACAAGGCGCTGTAATTACTAAAGGCGAATTGTTTAACTATTTTAATAAGTTGATAAATTAAATTTTGTCATTCCTGTAAAGGCAGGAATCTATTTCAATTAAAACTATTATTTTTGTCTTTCCTCTTCATACTATAACAAAGGAGTTAGTGTGATGTGGATATATTCATAACAATTCATTAAAAAGATACCCGTTTTCACGGGCATATTATGGCTCAAAAACCAAGCATCCCTAAAGGAACCAGAGATTTTAACCCAGAACAGGTAGCAAAACGTAATTATATATTTAATACCATTCGTGGTGCTTTTCAAACTTACGGATTTCAACCTATTGAAACACCAAGTTTTGAGAATTCAGATACGTTGATGGGGAAATATGGTGATGAAGGTGATCGTTTGATTTTTAAAATTTTGAATTCTGGTGATTATTTAGCTAAATCAAATGAAGAGGCTTATAATAAAAAAGATTCAACTAAGTTAACCTCAAGTATTTCTGAGAAGGCCTTACGTTACGATTTAACAGTACCATTTGCACGTTACGTAGTACAACACCAAAACGAAATAGAATTTCCTTTTAAGCGTTACCAAATACAACCTGTTTGGAGAGCCGACAGGCCTCAGAAAGGACGTTTTAGAGAGTTTTTTCAATGTGATGCTGATGTAGTTGGGAGTAAATCATTATGGCAAGAGGTAGAGTTTATACAGTTGTATGATACGGTGTTTTCTGCTTTAAAATTAGAAGGTGTTACTATAAAAATTAATAATAGAAAAATTTTATCTGGGATTGCTGAAGTTATTGGAGCAAGTGAAAAATTAATCGATTTTACAGTCACTTTAGATAAACTAGATAAAATAGGTGAGGAGAAGGTAAAAGAAGAAATGCTTAGTAAAGGTATTTCGGAAGCTGGGATCTCTAAACTTCAACCATTATTTACATTATCTGGTTCTTTTGAATCTCAAATAGAAAGTTTAAAAGGTATTTTGTCTTCTTCTGAAGAAGGGCAAAAAGGTATTGAAGAATTAGCTTTTATAAATACAGCTATTAAAGAATTAGGTTTAACAACAGCAGCATTACAATTAGATGTAACGCTTGCACGTGGTTTAAACTACTATACAGGAGCTATTTTTGAAGTATCAGCACCAAGTACCGTTAAGATAGGATCTATTGGAGGCGGTGGTCGTTATGACGATTTAACCGGTATTTTCGGTATGAAAGATGTTAGTGGTGTTGGTATTAGCTTTGGTTTAGATCGTATTTATTTAGTTCTTGAAGAATTAGGATTGTTTCCAGAAACAGTTGCTAAAAATATTGAGGTGCTATTTATTAATTTTGGAGACAAAGAAGCTTTGTTCAGTTTGAAAGCCATAAAGCAATTAAGACAGCAAGGTGTTAATGCCGAATTATATCCAGATGCTGCAAAAATGAAAAAACAAATGAATCATGCAAATAAGCGTGCTATTCCTTTTGTTGTTTTGGTAGGTGACCAAGAAATAGAATCTAATACCTATACGTTGAAAAATATGGTTTCAGGAGAGCAGCTTAAATTATCTTTAGAAGCTTTGCCTAATCATATAAAATAAAAAAGTCCCGAACGTCAATTCAGGACTTGAAGTAAAATTAAGTTTAATCGTAGATTTGGGTGACTAACTTCAAATTTTTAATAAAGAACTTAACTTACTATTTTATTAATACTTTTTTGGATAGTTTACCATATTCTGTTTTTATTTCTATAATATAAGCACCTGTTTTTATTTGGTTTGTTTTGTATTCTATATAGTTTTTAGCAGTATTCGTGTTAAATTTGAATAATGATTGCCCTAGGATATTAAACATTTCAATAGATTCTAATGTATTAGAATTTGGGTTTTGAATAATAATACGTTTCTTTTCATTTGAATAGAAAGCTTCAATTTTATTAGTAGATTGTTTTTCTGATGAAAGTACTTGTGCTTTAGAAAAAGTGATTTCAAAACGATTTAAATATTCACCTGCACTTAAATAGATATCATATTTATTTTCTTTAAGATTATGATGCACATCAAGTTCTTTATCATGAATAAATATTTTTAAATCATCAGAAATATTTTTAAAATCGTCTAGGACTATGCTGTTTATACCATCATTTTTGGTGTGAATTCCAATGGGTAATATAGTTGTTTCATTTATTTCGTTAACACCTTGAATCGTATATTTTTTATCATTTAGTATCCAATACATATCGTCTACTTGTGTGTCTATGTATGGAGCATCGTAACCCCAGTCATATCCTGATGTAGCAGAAGAATCAGCCGTAATTAAAAGTTGTCTTCGAATAGTATTGATAGAATTAAAACCTATTCGAAGTTTCGTTCTAGTATCTGTATTTTGTTTGTAACTTGATGTTTTATTTTGTTTAGTGTTTTCAGATTTAGCAAAAACAGAATTTATACCGTCTTCTATTTGAAAAACACGCTGACTATTATTAAATTGTATAGTACCACCATTTTCTGCTGTTACAAAGAATCCTTGAGCTACTGGTATGTAGCGACCAGGTGTTTTTGTTGGTGTTCCTCCTGTACCTACATCTGGGTCGTTTGTACCTTTTGCAGCAGCAGGTACACCTCCAGATAGTGAATAAGTTGCGTAACCTCCTTGATATTCTCTTAAAATATGAGAGCCACCTCCCCAATGTTCCCAAAAATAAAGAGTCCCATTTATGTTAGCACCTACATCTGTTCCTGTAATAGTAGGACCATTATCAGTAATAAACTTATGAGCGTCAATAGCAGACGGGTAGGGGTTTCCAACTAGGTAATCGTTTCCTGCGCTAATAGTTAAATTAATATCGCCGTTATTTGGTTTTCCTTCAAGTACGTAATTTTGAGGTGTTGAAATAGAACCGGTACCAGGACCTTTCATAGTGAAACCTTCTCCAATTTGCATAGTTCCTGTGCTTCGAACATGTTGCCATTTAGAATAGTTGTCGCTTTGTTGGTTGCTAAATTTCCAAATCCAATAATCAGATACTGCAACAGGAGATGCTGTTCCATTATAACCCGAGGTTAAAAAGCCAACATTTGTAAATATATCTGGGAGTTTATAACTATTGTTGTTTGTTGAGTTATTAGAAAAACCAACTGGAGATGACCAATAGTTGTACGTATAAGTATCGGCAGTTCCTTGTTGATCTTTCTCTAAAGTACCTGAACTTGTAGGTTCTAGGCTGCTTTCTATATTTTGAACTAATTGAGATTCTCCTTGTAAATCTATTTTTCCATCTAATTTTATATACCAAGAATTAAATAATTCAGAATCGCCATTAATTTCTAATGTGTTACCGCTATCAATAATTAAACCTGTAGTTGAATGACTTGTATTTGTTTGTAAATTACCTTTTATATATACTATAGCACAATCTGGATGTGAACTATCAATATCCCATATATTGCCTTCAAGCCAATTACTAGAATCTGACCAATTACCAGAACAAGATTCGGTTGTTACATATGGTAAAGGAGCAGTTTGGGTATCTATTATTTTTGTGTTAAAAATTTTAGTTCCAGAGCCAACATCAATGCTCGGTGTTGATAAATCATCAATGATATCATCTTTGTATGTATCCATTCTGTAATAACGTATTAAATGAGACCAATTTAAAGGCGTAGATGTGTTAGTGATTTCGTTAAAATCAGTAATGTCTTTAGGAATAATACTTCCACGAATTACACCAGCATTATCTTCTATTTCTTGATGTACTATTTTGTGTAATTCATTTTTAGTAAGAGCTTTATTGAAAAGGCGAACTTCATCAATATAGCCTTTGAAGTAGTTGCTATTTGTATCTGGTTTTCTGCCAATTGTAAAGCTTGAAGTATCACTGTTAAAAGCACCACTACTAGTAGATGCCGAAGCAACTTCAACTCCATTTATATAGAGTTCAAAATCTCCAGTTGCACAATCACAACTATATGAAGTAGCAACATGTATCCATTGGTTTGTTGTTAAAGCAGAACTGCTTGTTAGGGTATTACCATCCGCATAAGCTGTAATGGTTTTATCTGAATTAAGTTGTAAATAAAACACATCTTGTCCAACAATTATTTGTGAACCAGAAGTTGTAGGGTCAATTTTAATCCATGCCATTATGGTAGACTCGGTCCATTCATTAATAATGGTGTTTTCAGAAGCGTAATCATTTCTACCATCAAAATATAGTTGTAGTTTTTGATTGATATCTCTTGGTGAGCCAAAAACCGCATCATTTGTATCAAATAAATCTAAAATACCGTCATTATCACTATCATTTGTGTCATCAATAATACCATCATTATTTGCGTCTAAACTAGCATATAAAGTATGAGAAATATCGTTAGTTGATCCATCTGATGTTGTGTCTAAATAATCTGGAGTGCCATCGTTATCTGTGTCTGCAACATAATACTCCCATCCAGTACCTATTGATCCTTGATTAGAATTCCCATAAGCTGTAGCCATAGTACTTCCATTAAAAAAATCATATAAATCTAATATTCCATCAGTATAATATTCTAAGGTTCCATCAGAATCTATATCAGTTTCTCTTACTGCATCAGTGTCAAGTCCATCACCAACACCATCACCTGTAATGTCTCCATCTCCATTTTGATAATTAGTATCAGTACTGTTTCCAGCCCCAGATTCATCTACATCAAAAATAGTATCATTATCGCTATCTAAATCTAAATAATTTGGTGTTGAATCTCCATCAGAATCTAAAGTTGTATGCCCTTCACAAGAGTCGTGCATACCATTTGCATTTGTATCTACCCATGATGCAACACTGGTTAACATTGCTTTACCTTCGCTATAATTTCCTAAACCAGCTTCAACAACATCTGGAATACCATCATTATCAGAATCTAAATCAAAGACATCGGCTACACCGTCGTTATCAGTATCGCATAATGTTTGAGAAATAACAATATCGTCAATAGCTAAATCGTTACCGCCACCACCAACTTCGTTATTAATAAAATAAACATAAAATTCACTCACATTAAAAGTTAAACTAGCAGAGAATTGATGCCAACTATTAGCGGGATCTCCATTAATAGAAGGTGGAATATCTCCTGTTGCAATAGAAGCCAATACATTATTGTTTACATCTCTAAATTCAACTAATATATCTGGTCTAAGTCTAGTTGCTATACCTGGAGCTGTTGAGGTGTCTAAGTTTAAAACCCAAAAACTGTAAGTTATTGGTATATTGGGTAAAGCTCCAATAATTGTTGCTGTGTAAAAAATACCTGGATCGTAGGAAGCATTAAACATAGCCATTCTACCATTTGTATCACCTGATGTATGATCTTCTCCTGTGTACCAATAATTATCGGCCCAAGAAGCAACTTCTTCAACAGGAGTGTCATTGATACCATCACCATCACCAGCTTTATAATATACGGTATATTTTCCGTCGTTTAAATTTATTTTGTTTTGATTTGGACATTCTGTAGTATTTACACCTACTGTACCATCTTCATAACAATATGAAGTAGTGGCATCATAAGTAGTGTTTATAGTTGTTCTATTACCTTCACCAAAAGTTTCATTTAAAAACTTATAATTTGTTGTTGAAGAAATTGAAGATATTTGACAAGCAAGTTCTTCTTCAGAATCTGCAATACCATCGTTATCGTCATCTATATCTATATTATCAAGAATACCGTCACCATCACTATCAAAAAAGTTTTGTTCTGCCCGTGCTTCAATATCAAATTGATACGAAGATTCATCAGAATCATTATTTGAAATAGTTATTGTACTTGTTTTGGTACCTAATGTTAATGAATTAAAAGTAATGGTAAACGTAGTACTGTTTCCTGCATTTACAGGGGTTGAATACGGAGTTCCTGTTATAGAGAAATCTGTAGTATTAGATAAGGAGATGTTTGTAATTATTAAATTAGAGCCTCCTGTATTGCTAATAGAATAAGTTCTAGATATTAATGTACCAAAATTAGCTGTTCCAAAATAGGTATGGTCAATGCTAGAAGGTGAAAAATTATTATCAACAATTTCAATGTTATTACCAAGAACCTTTATTTCTTGAGCATTGATATGAGATGATAAGAAAATACTAGATATGAGTATTACAACCCAATATTGGTATTTAGTAGCTTTCATAAGTAGGTTAATTTAGTTTGGGACTAAATTTTTGTAATATAATTACGGTACTAATATACTGTTTTTTTACATATAAACCGATTAAAAGCTTTTTTTTTCGATAAAACGCATGTAAAAAAGGTCTTAAATAATTTTAAGACCTTTTTTATAAAGTAAGATTTTGTTATTTTTTAATTACTTTTTACAAACCTTTTAGTCATTAATTGTTCTCCATCATTTACTTCAATAAAATATGTTCCAGCTTCTAGTCTGTCTACAATTATTTCTTTGTTAGTTTTTCCTGTCAATACAATTTGACCAAGAGAATTAATAACTCTATAGGATACAACATTAACTTTTTTGGAAAGTTTAATATTTAATACATCACCTTTAACAGGGTTAGGATATAATGAAAGCTCATTTTTTGAAATTTCGTTTAAAGTAATATCTAATGTTTTTTCAGTCCCTGTAGATGTACTAGATTTTGCACTAGCAGAATTAGAGCCAAAACCAGTAATAATAACTTGATCTATATAGATTTGATCATTATTTCCTGAAGCATCGCACCTTAATCTAAATTGAGCGTTTCCAGTTAAGTTATATTGCGAAGCGTTAAGTGTAACAACAAAATTACCAAAAGCACCATTGTTGAAATCTGTACCTCTTGCCCATGTATCAATAGTTACGAAACCAGACCCATCGTTATATTGTAGCCAGAAATCTTCACCGTTCTCCATACTATTTGAGTAGAAATGAAAGTTAAATTCTACTTCGTTAAATGATGATAAATCAAATGTTGGTGATGTCATTGAAGATGCCACACCTGAATTATCTCTTATCCTAATTGAATAGTTTCCTTCAAATGATCGTGCAGCATCCGCTCTTCTTGCGCAATCACTACCTCCATCAGACCAGCCATCCCAACCAGATTCAAAGTATCCTTCGTGAATTATTACATCGGTTGGTGTATTAATCACATTCACTGTTCTAGTAACTTGCGTTGCAGGATTTCCAGCGGCATCAGAAACATTGTAAGTAATAATATAAGTACCTGCTACATTAGAATTAACAGTATCACCACCAATAACAATGTTTGCAGAAATATCACCATCTTTATTATCAGAAGCTGTAGCACCTAATTCAGAATAAGTATCACCAGCATTAATATCTATAGACGTTGCTCCCGTAAGAGTGATAACAGGTGCCGTTGTATCATTTCCTTCAACTCCAGTTAAATTTATATTATCTATCGCAATATCAGCTTGCCAAGTACTACCAACAAATCTATTAAAACGAAGTTGGATGTTTTCACCAGCATATGAGTCTAAATTCAAAGCAACGTTAAACCAAGAATTTCCTTGATTACCAGATTGGTTCCATATACTTGTCCATGAATCACCATCATCATTACTAATTTCTAAATCGATAGTTCCCATATCAGCAGCACCATACATATGATAAGAAAAGCTAAACTCTACTTCACTTAAACTGCTAAAATCGAAACAAGGAGAGTTTATTATAGCTCTTCTGCTAGGGTAATTGGGTGTTGAAGCTTCAACAAAGATATAATAACTTCCATCGGTAGCAGATGAAGGTCCTGTGTTTGAAGAAGGAGTTCCGCTGGCATCAACTGTCCAGTCTATATCATCTCCACTCGATTGTGTCCATGCTCCTAAGGTATTCTCAAAACTTTCTGAATATGGAAAAGATGTTATCCCACCACTACATCCAGAAATAGGATCTGTTATATTTATTGTTCTGCTAAGTTGATTGGCTGGGTTACCAGCAGCATCGTTAACACTATATGTAACAACATAAGTGCCAGCTAAATTAGTGTTTACTGTATCTCCACCAATAACAATATTTGCAGTAATGTCACCATCAATATCATCGGTAGCTGTAGCCCCTTGTTCGGTATATATATCACCAGTATTTAAGTTAACTGTAGCTGGTCCAAATAAAGATATTATTGGAGCAGTTGTATCAATAATAACACTTACGTTTACAATTCTAGTAACTTCTGTGGCTGTATTACCAGATGAGTCAGTAACATTATATGTTATAATATAAGTTCCTACTGAATTCGTGTTAACTAAATCACCGCCTATTATAATATTTGAAGAAATATCACCGTCAACATTATCGCTAGCTGTTGCTCCTTCTTCAGAATAAGTGCCGCCAATATTAATATTAACAGTAGATGATCCTATTAAAGTAATAATTGGAGCAGTAGTGTCAGGTATCACATTAACTGTTCGAGTTACTTCAGTAGCAGCATTTCCAGCTGCATCGCTAACATTATATGTAATAATATAGGTTCCTAGGATATTTGTGTTAACAATATCTCCGGCTGTTATAATATTTGAAGTAATATCTCCATCTTCATCATCAGTAGCCGTAGCTCCTAATTCTGTATAAGTGTCTCCTAAATTTAAATCTATATTAGAAGTGCCGTTTAAAGTGATAGTTGGAGGAATAATGTCAGGTCCTGAACTTTCAATTATTATAGTATAATCTTCAACTTCACCATATTGAAATGTTTGACAAGAAGTCGGGGTGGCATTATATTGCATGGAAACTCTCATTCTCGTAGAATTTTCTAAAGCATTAGTTGGAATAGTGAAGTTTCCACTAACAGTAGTTGAGTTTGTTGCAGCTTGATTAAAAACCTGTTCACCAGCGTCTGTAAAAAGACCATTACCATTATAATCAATCCAAACAGAGTAAGCTTCATTATAAACAGTACCTGTCCATGTAGGAGTAATTGTAATTGTATATTGAGAATCTTTTGTTAGAGTAGTTGAAACCCCTGTAAAGTCAGAATAAAACTGAGCATTAGAAGTGTTGTCGATAGTATTTAATTGTACTCTACTAATATATTCATCATTAACATTCGTACTAGCAGAAGCGCAATAATTTACTGCGGTTGTAGAGAAGTTAGTTGACGCTGTATACGCAGAAGTAGATCCAGAGCATACACTTCTAACTTGCACTTCATAATCAGTAGAATTGCTTAACCCTGATAAATTGTAAGGAGAAGAAGAAAGGCTTAAAATATCAATCCATGTAGACTCACCAATTTCTCTATATCTTAAATCAAATGTATTTCCAGCAGTTGAGTTCCATGAAATAGAAGCAGTAGTAGCAGTTGTAGAAGCAGCTAAATTAGTAGGAACAGCAGAAGATGTAGGAGTTAACAATACATCTGCTAAATTAATAGTTTGATAATCATTAATGGTTTGATTAGAAAGGGTAAGCGATTGATAACAATCCGCTTCAAATAAAATATCGTAAGT
>NZ_JBISCC010000001.1:0-247 GCF_044385915.1 Thalassobellus citreus
TAGCAGGATTAGACGGAGCAGATGGAGCAACAGGTCCTAAAGGAGATAAGGGAGATAAAGGCGACAAAGGCGATACCGGTGATCAGGGAATACAAGGAATACAAGGAATACAAGGTTTAGCAGGATTAGACGGAGCAGATGGAGCAACAGGCCCTAAAGGAGACAAAGGAGATACGGGTGAGCAAGGAGCAGATGGAGGAGGAGTAACAGTTCAAGGTTCAGATACATTAGCAAATATATTTCTTAA
>NZ_JBISCC010000043.1:0-1129 GCF_044385915.1 Thalassobellus citreus
CTGGTTTAGCGCATGCTTATACTGGAGGAGGTTTTTCCGATTGGTTTTTACCTAGTAAGGATGAGTTAGATGAAATGTATGATAAAAAGACCGAAATAAATGCTGGTGCAAGTTTAAATAGTGGTAGCGATCTTTCTGTGACTCCCTACTGGAGTTCTACGGAGACCGGTGCCAGTAGCGCGTGGTCCCAGAATTTCGACGGTGGTACTCAGGGCTACAGCACTAAGAACACCACGCGCATTGTGCGTGCCGTTCGGGCTTTTTAGTTATTTAATTATTTAGTTATTAAAAAAGTTTACCGCGTAAGCGGTCGGTTTATTTTTAAAAAAAAATGGCATTACACACAGAGTTACCTGTATATAGAGACACATATAAATTGGTGTTAGAAGTTTTTGTAAGTACTAAAACCTTTCCTAAAGAATATAAGTATAGTTTAGGTTATGAATGTTTTTGTTAAAAACAATAAAAACAATAAAAACAATGAAAACAAATTTACTTAGTTTGTATTTACTATTTACAGTTGTAATTTCGGGATATTCACAGATAGGTATAGGAACACCAACGCCAGATGCTTCATCGGTATTAGAAATAAGTTCAACAACACAGGGATTTTTGCCTCCTCGAATGACATATTCCGATATGACATCCATAGTTTCACCAGCCGAGGGTTTGGTTGTTTATTGTTTAGATTGTGATCCAAAGGGATTATATTATTATGACGGAACAGATTTTTTGAATACTGCAAGCGGATTAGTAGTATCAAAACTACCAGGGATAGGCGATTTTATGCACGGCGGCATTGTTTTTTGGATAGATCCAACCGATTCTTCTCATGGTTTAGTTTGTGCAGTAGAAGATCAAGGCTCTGCTCGATGGCATAATGGTAGTTCTGTTGCAACAGGAGCAACAGCAACAGCTATTGGAACAGGCTTAGCTAATACAGATACTATTATAAGCGAACAAGGAGCTATAGAAACAACTTACGCAGCTGGTTTAGCGCATGCTTATACTGGAGGAGGTTTTTCCGATTGGTTTTTACCTAGTAAGGATGAGTTAGATGAAATGTATGATAAAAAGACCGAAATAAATGCTGGTGCAAGTTTAAATAGTGGTAGCGATCTTTCTGTGA
>NZ_JBISCC010000049.1:0-330 GCF_044385915.1 Thalassobellus citreus
AGCAGATGGGGCAACAGGTCCTAAAGGAGATAAGGGAGATAAAGGCGACAAAGGAGATACCGGTGATCAAGGAATACAAGGGATACAAGGTTTAGCAGGATTAGACGGAGCAGATGGAGCAACAGGTCCTAAAGGAGATAAAGGTGACAAAGGAGATAAAGGCGATACCGGTGATCAAGGAATACAAGGGATACAAGGTGTAGCAGGATTAGACGGAGCAGATGGGGCAACAGGTCCTAAAGGAGATAAGGGAGATAAAGGCGACAAAGGAGATGCTGGTGATCAAGGAATACAAGGGATACAAGGTTTAGCAGGATTAGACGGAGCAGA
>NZ_JBISCC010000055.1:0-657 GCF_044385915.1 Thalassobellus citreus
GTATCCAAAGTGGAATTTCATTTTTGTAAGTAACTAACCAGTCACAAACATCATTTACATTTAATTTTTTTCCAATTATGTTCGGCAGAGACCACAGTCTCATAATATCATCTGAATTTGTTTTTGATTCTTGTTTTTCAGCTGGGTCAAATTCTACAACATATTCTATTTTATCAAAATCTTTTAGAGAAAAGTTTTCCACACCAACTTCGGTAAGAAATTTATCTAATTGATTTTTTAAATATGTAGAATTACTTTTTTGCATCTAGTTTGACTAATTTCTTGGGTATTCTGATAGAAAAGTTCTTAAGTCAGTTAGTTTGTCAGGAATTAAACTCATTTCTCTGTAATAATAGACACTTGGATTTTCGGTTCCGTCTGCTTTAAAATACCAAAACATATATCCTTGATGCATCATAAAAACAAAATCTTTTTCGGTCAGAAAGTTGTCAGCATTATCTTCTTCTAATAATTCTACGGCCCAATCTTTCAACTCATTTTTATTATGAAATAAATCTATTCCAACCATTCCTTTTGGAATAGATTTTAGACATTCCAAAAAGAACTTTTTATAAATTGATGGAAAAGTCAGATTAAGTTCTCGTTCCAATTCTTTCAACTTTTTCATATAGTTTCTTCAAATGACACACAACGGTT
>NZ_JBISCC010000058.1:0-2195 GCF_044385915.1 Thalassobellus citreus
TGACTTAATTTCAAAATCGCTACTATACTTATCAATCCAAGTCGACAATATATATGTATTTCGATTTTTTGGGTCAGGATAAAATGGTTCTCCAAAGTTGACAGATTCAGATTCCTGTTTTAATTTATAGTTTTTAAAGTCGGATTCAGATTCTAATTCAATTATGAATGGTTTGTGTCCATCATAGGTCACTTTTATTTTCGGGTCATAACAGAAACCTGTCATTTCTCCAATACTAAATTTTCCGTTTTGGTCAGAAATCGAATTTAGATTTTTTCCAAGCATTTCAATTTTCGCGCCGCTTATTGCTTGACCTGTATTTGATGAAATAATTTTTCCATTTACTTCAATCCAACAATCACAAGAACAAAGCAAAAGTGAAATTCCGATAAATGTAAAAAACTTGATTTTCATAGTTGTTCTCAAATAGTGGCTAACGGTTATGCATATGGAAAGTGCGATTTTGTGTGCGAGGATTTTCCGAAGGAAAATCAGAAGCAAGCAAAGGAGCAATAACCATTTGATTTAGCACTAAAATAAGCATTTTTTATATGCGATGTTGTAGTGCGTTTTTCATATTCATTCTTTTCATTGAAAACGTTTTTGATTTTTCATTCAAAAAGTCAATTATTATAATTCCTTTTTCAATAAATTTATTCTTTTCATATTTTTTTCCGAAATCTACGGTTTCTGATTTTATTATAATTTCGTAAATTAATTCCGCTATTTTTTCGGTATGTGATTCATGTAAATTTGATATATGCTTTATTAATTCAGAAGCTTCCATTTCAATTATTCTATCTAATGATAAGTCTAATTCACTTTTTAGAGCCTCACTTATTTTCTTAATTCCGCTTTTAGAGTTATTTGAGTTTAATCCACAAATTTTCTCAATTAAACTATTTATCGTTAAAGTCAGTTTTTGAATTTCTCGTTTTATTAAGTCTTTTTCTACTTCCATTTATCAATTCAGAGTTCAGTTTTTTAATGCACTACAACGGTTACGTATAATATTAGTGGCGTGTTTAAGCACTAATTTAGTAAATAGAAACTTGCCAGCGGAAAATTCCGCAGGAATTTTCCAAGTAGGCTAGAACCAGCCATTAATTTTATGCTTTGTTGGCAACAGTTTTTATTTATTTCCAATTAATATTCTAGATTTTTCGTGATTTGGCCATTTATCTGCTCTCATACAAATAGCAATTTGTTCAATCCAATATTTCTCATCTTGAATATTATTAATTGTTATCAATTCAGAATTACTTTGATTAAATAATTCAGTAATGTTCTTTTCGGTTGATAATTTAACAAAAGTCAGAGCTAGAGCTTCTTTTGTCAGTTTCAATGACTTTAGCTTATCAGGGAGAATGTCGAGCGTACAAAATAAAGAATAGTATAAATTATATAACTCCTCATAAATCAGTGAGTTTGGTAATTTCGGATTCAGATATTCATAAAGTTTTTCAGCGCTTTCTATTTCCGATTCTGATAAAGTTTGAGTTTCAAATTCCGCTAAGTTTTGCTCAATCATTTTCTTTTCAGCTGGACGCTCGGTTTTCCAGAAAATACGTTTTCCAATTTTACGTAAATGCTTATCCCAAGATTTGGTTTGAGTTAGTTGTCCTTTCTTTTTATTCGCCATTTTCTCAAATTGTTGCCAACGGTTTGGTGTAAGGAAAGTACGGTTTTGTGCTCTGCGATTTTCCGAAGGAAAATCGGAAGAAAACAAAGAAGTACTAATTTACGATTAAGAAATAAAGATAGTATTTTTTTTACACATAGTTGTAAATAGTTGCGACACATTTGAGTGATCACGTTTTTTTTTATTACCGCAATTAACTCCGTTTGAGTAAAAAGTCAGATATAGCTTTTAAAATCCGTTTGAGTGATAAAATCAGTAAAGAGTATTCAATTAGTTTTTTAATTCCGCAAACAAGCTAAAAATCCACAAGAGTAGTTTTCCGTATCATGCTAAAATTTCGCGTAAAGATTGGTTTTTAAATTCAGAATTCAGTCAGTTTTTCTCAGCGTAAAGTTTTTCGGAGCTATTATTTACAACGGTTGTGTATAAGGATAGTGCGGTTTTGTGTCCGAGGATTTTCCGCAGGAAAATCAGAGAGACCAAATACGCGCTATCTTTTTGATTTAGTAATAAAATTAAGCATTATTTCTTATACTTTGTTGTGCCTCGTTTT
>NZ_JBISCC010000063.1:0-281 GCF_044385915.1 Thalassobellus citreus
GATTTTCAAAATGATAATCCTACACTTGTGCAAAAAATAAGTCTTGGTAGTACTGCCGAAAATGATGGAAAAGAATTATTGTTTGTAAAAATATCTGATAATGTAACTACCGACGAACAAGAGCCTAAACTTATGTTTACATCTTCTATGCATGGTGATGAAATTGCCGGATACCCTATGATGCTCAGTCTTATTGACTATATTTTAACGGTCTATGCAGATACAGGTCATGCTGATCATGCGAGAGTTAAAAATTTAGTTGAAAATGCTGAAATTTGGAT
>NZ_JBISCC010000079.1:0-3227 GCF_044385915.1 Thalassobellus citreus
AATCATTTCGGACTTTTGAGCTTGTTTGCGGAACAAAATAAAATCGGACAAATAAAACGTCTGACTTTTGCCAGATTGCGGAAACAATATTTGACCGAAAAAATAAACTGACAAAAGTATTTATCTGACATAAAAAGCACTAAAACCCAACAACGTGTATAATTAACGGCTAGTTTTAGCCTACTTACGAAAATCCTCGCGGATTTTCTATTCGGTTTTTATTTGCTAAATTAGGTGCGTGGAACACGCCACTAATCATACACAAAACCGTTGTGCGTAATTAGAACCACGAAAAAATGAACAAATTTTTCAGAACATTTTTACTTTTGATTTTGCTGTCTATTTTCTGCAATAACACTTTCGCCCAAAATCTCATTCAAGAATATGAACCCGAAAAAAATGACAGCATAAGAATTGGAAAAGGAGAAAAAGATTTCTTAAAATACATCCAAAAAGGTTATACACTTTCAATACCCAAAAAGGACAAAATTATTGGAACACTTATCTTCTTGGAGGGTTCTGAATTTGACAAAAAGAATAAAAGTGCAAAACTGATATACAAACAAGCAAATAAAAAAGGCTTTGCCGTTTTGTCTGTTTCAACAGAAATCCCGTTGGACTTTTATTTCACAGATAATTCGAGCCAAACTGCTCACCAAATAATCAAAACAGCCTTTAAAGAACATAATTTGCCAAATAACAATGTATTTCTAATCGGAACTGGTTTGTCGGGACATAGAGCAATGAAATACGTAGAATGTATCAAAAAAACCAAGACTGATTTCAAACTTAATCTAATCGGATTGGTTATTTGCGATTCGGCACTCGATTGGGTAAGACAATATAACGAGGGAGCAAGAGATATTAGAATCAATTATAACGAAGGCTCGGTTTGGGAAGGAACATTGACTACATATTTGCTAGAGCAACATCTCAATGGAACACCTAAAACAAACTTGGAAAACTATCTCGACTTTTCTTCTTACAGCTATTTTGACGAGGAAAGTCGCCATATAAAATACTACAAAGACTTAGCTGTTAGAGCATATATGCAAGTAGCGATTGAGTATTGGCTTAAAAAGAAAAGAAAGACACCTTTTGACAATAACGGACCAGATATGGTTGGACTGATAGCGGAATTAAAACTAGCAGGAAACAATAAGTCCGAATTAAAAGTGATATATCCGAACGACAGTAAATCTGAAAAGAAAAATGTGGACGGAACTTGGATTTCAGTAGACAAAAAGGAATTAATGAATTGGATTTTAAAACAAATTGAATAATAATAACTACGCACAACAAAGTATAAAATTAATGGCTAGTTCTAACCTACTTGGAAAATTCCTGCGGAATTTTCCGCTGGCAAGTTTCTATTTACTAAATTAGTACTTAAACGCGCCACTAATATTATACGTAAACGTTGTGCGTAAGCACGAAAAATACACTATAAATTATATTGAATGAAGAAGATTTTTGATTTTAAAACACTGATGACAATTATTGGTATTGTATTACCGATTGTTTTATTCATTATTTCAAAAAATGTAAAAGAATTATCTTTTAAAAATATTGCTATTACTGAATTGGTTTCAGACAAAAATATTTCTGATGAATCAATTAAAGTTTTTTTTGATAATGAACAAGTATTCAACCTATATTCCATTTCTTCAATTTTGACAAATACTGGAAATGTTCCGATACTTAACTCTGAATTATTAAACTCTATTCATATCAACTTTCAAGATTCTGTGAAAGTTTTAAAATACTCAATAAATACTAAACCTTCTAATATTAAATTAAACCAAGAATTACAATCAGGAAACACATTAATATTAAAGCCAGATTTACTTAATCCAAAAGATGTTATAGATATAAATTTTTATGTTACTTCACCTAACGATAAAGTACTTCCTAAAATCACATCTCGAATTGTTGGTGGAGAAGTTTTAAATCTTAACCTTGATGAAGATATTAGACAAAAATCAGATTTTAAAAACAAAGCATTTGCGAGTTTCGAAGGTACTATTTACTGGATGTCTTTAATATATACCATTATTTACATTTTGATTATTTTCTGGGCTGTTTATGTTAATAAGGATATGAATTTAGATTCAGCTCTAAGTAAGTTTTTGGTGTTCTTTTTTATGAGTTTAGGACTTATATGTTCTATATTGTATTTGATTCAAACAGGATAAGCCTACGCACAACAAAGCATAAAATTAATGGCTAATTTTAGCTTACTTGGAAAATTCCTTCGGAATTTTCCGCTGGCAAGTTTCTATTTACTAAATTAGTGCTTAAACGCGCCACTAATATTATACGTAACCGTTGTGTGCAAGCTGAAAACCGAACTAAATGAAAAACTATTTCTTTCTGATTTTAACATTAATTACTCTTTTAAGTTGTAAAGACAAAGGAAATGTCAATAGCGAAACAAAAGTTCTGAAAACAGAATCCGTTATTGAAACTAAAGTCATTGAAAAACAAATTGAACTGACTGAAAAAGTAAAAACTGAATCACTTAAATCTGAAAATAAAAAAGTTGGAGATTGGACACATCCAGAGTTTTTTGAATTTAACAATTACAAAGAATATCGTGTTACAGATACTATAAGCCTTGACCTAAATGGAAACGGAATATTGGAACGAATATACTTTGACAAAAAAGATTGTCCGAAATTAATAATTGAAGAAAAAGGACAAGATTTAATTTCAATTGGTTGTGGAAAAGAAGAATATAACGGATTTCCAAATGCTATTGGTTGGGTTAATTTATGGTGTGTTGTTTCTGACAAGGAAACTTTTGAGGTTATCGTGAAAGATGGAGAATTAGTTGGCGACAAAATTGTGAATTTGGAGAGACCAAGTATATACGTTGGAAAAGAAGAAGCAGGTGGAGGAATAATAACATATAGAAATGGAGAACTGTATTGGGTTCATCAATCTGATTAAAAAAGCCTGCGCACAACAAAGTATAAGAAATAATGCTTAAATTTATTTCTTAATCAAAAGGTTAGTACTTTTTTAGTCACTCTGATTTTCCTGCGGAAAATCCTCGGACACAAAAACGCACTATTCTTATACACAACCGTTGTGCCTCATTTCCAAACTGAACGCTGAATGAAAATATTTCCGACTAATAATTACGAATTTGAACTGACAAAAGAAAGTACAAAAGCATTATCGGAATTAGAAAAAAACACTCTGATAACTGACTCACTCGTATC
>NZ_JBISCC010000014.1:0-301 GCF_044385915.1 Thalassobellus citreus
ATGGATAACTGTGGGGCAAATAAGAGGCCCACAAGGTCCTAAGGGAGATAAAGGCGATACTGGTGATCAGGGAATACAAGGGATACAAGGTGTAGCAGGATTAGACGGAGCAGATGGGGCAACAGGTCCTAAAGGAGATAAAGGCGACAAAGGAGATGCTGGTGATCAAGGAATACAAGGGATACAAGGTGTAGCAGGATTAGACGGAGCAGATGGGGCAACAGGTCCTAAAGGAGATAAGGGAGATAAAGGCGACAAAGGAGATACCGGTGATCAAGGAATACAAGGGATACAAGGTTTA
>NZ_JBISCC010000072.1:0-4171 GCF_044385915.1 Thalassobellus citreus
AAAAACGTGTGGCAACAAAGCATAAAATTAATGGCTAGTTTTAGCTTACTTGGAAAATTCCTTCGGAATTTTCCGCTGGCAAGTTTCTATTTATTAAATTAGTGCTTAAACGCGCCACTAATATTATACGTAACCGTTGTAAAACATATAAAACTGACTGCGAAAACAAATGAAAGTTTACGGAAAATGTAAAAAATGTAAAACTGAAATCGGATATTCGACAAGTGCGAATACGAGAGTTGAATTTGCAATGCAAGATGGAGAAAACAAAACTCTGAATTGCAAAAATTGCGGAATAAAAACGGAATTTCACGTTGACGAATTATACACAAAAGAATCAAAAATTGCTCAAATTGGAGCGGGACTGATTTTTTTAATCGGAACACCATTAATGTTCTTTTTTGTGAATCCAATATTTTCTGGAAGCCGAAATCATTATGTGATTTATGTTGTTGGCGGATTTTTACTCGTGCCTGTTATTGCGTACGGAATTATAAAAAAGCAAGACCAAACAAGAGTGAGTTCATTTAATCGGAGTAAACTTAAAGGTCGAATTCATAACATCGGATGAAAAAAATACGTTTTACAACAAAGTATAAGAAATAATGCTTAAATTTATTCCTAAATCAAAAGGCTAGTGCGCATTTGGTCACTCTGATTTTCCTACGGAAAATCCTCGGACACAAAACCGCACTACTCTTATACACAACCGTTGTGTGTAATTTGACAATGAGACAAACAATAACCAAATCTGATAAAAATTTAAAAATCCTAAACAAACTAATTGTGAACGGATTTTACACTGGTTATATCGAACCCGAAAAGTTTGAATTAATGCCAAAGCGCTTTCCGAACAATTACAGGTTAATCGGAATTATAAATGAAAATGGAAATTATGACTTGAAATTTGATTTTAAGTCGCCAATGAATATTGCTGGAAAAATTTTAATCGGACTTGGAATTCTGACCATAATAGTTTCTCTGATTAAAGGAAATTGGATTTTGCCAATTGCGTTGGCTATATTCGGACTGATATTCTTTGCGGATTTTAAACTAAAAGAGAAAAAAGAAATAAATCGTTTGACTGACAAAATATTGGAATTTCATAAATCGGAATATAAATAAAAAACTACACACAACATCGCATATAAAAAATGCTTATTTTAGTGCTTAATCTTATGATTGTTACTCCTTTGCTTGCTTCTGATTTTCCTTCGGAAAATCCTCGCACACAAAGTCGCACTTTCCATATGCATAACCGTTGTGCATAATGTAACTCAACCGTAAAAACAACTGAATTGAATAAAATACCAAGCAAAATAAAATATTTAATTTACGGACTATGTGGACTGATTTTCATTACGTTGAATTTTGGTCTTGGAGCAAAACTTCAGATTGGATTGACTGAAAACCTACAAAAACTGACTAACTATTTTTTCGGAATCTCAACAAATACACTTGACTATTTAGTTTTTGCTTCTTTTCCATTTTTTGGAATGATTTTTAATTCTACACGAGAGGAATTTAAAATAAAAGAATTAATTACGGATATAATAACTGTTCTTCTTTTCGTGATAATAGTATTTGGAATTGGGCTTTTTATAATGGTTTTTTCAGCGAGACATTCAAACCCTTTGATTCCTGATTATTTAAAAGCAGAACCTTTTGATTTATATTCGACAATATTAATCGGAATAGGAATATTGACGCCAAATTTGATTATAAAACTGATGAAAAAGTAAAACACTATGCACAACAAAGTATATAAAAAATTGCTAGTTTTACCTAAACCAAAGTTTGTTGCTCGTTTGTTAGCTTCTGATTTTCCTTCGGAAAATCCTCGCACACAAACACGCAACATTTCATATACATAAACGTTGTATGCTATTTTGAGAAAAATGATTAACAAAAGATGAATTTAAATGATATTAAATTTGAGATAAATAAAGAACGAAAAAAAAAGCCTAAAATGAGAATATTAGAATATTGGGCAATTCTATCGTTTTTAGGAATAATTATTATAAAAACCATAATAAGACCAAAACACTTTTATATATCTGATACTTTTGATTTTTTACAAGGTACTTTACCTAATTTTTTTGCTGGATCAGGTTTATTTGTATTAGCGTTTGTTTTTTTTAGAGCTTTTTTTACCAATCAAAATTCAATTATAAAAAGAGTAATATTTGCTTTTACATTTTCATTTTTAGGTTTGACAATTTGGGAATTTACACAGTTTTTTATGGGATTTCCTATTGACTATTATGATATTTTAATGACAGCGATTGGAAATAGCTTCTCAATAATTATTGTTCTTTTAATTAGAATTAGATGATTTGATAATTTAAAATGGATAAAAAAACAGCATACAACAAAGTATAAGAAATAATGCTTAATTTTATTCCTAAACCAAAAAGATAGCGCGTATTTGGTCTCTCTGATTTTCCTACGGAAAATCCTCGGACACAAAACCGCACTATTCTTATACGTAAACGTTGCCCACAATTATGAAAAACTGCATAGCATTAATAATTACCATACTATTTTTCAATTCCCATTTTGGACAAAATCTGGAAAATGGAACTGAATTGTGCGTAATTAATATGTTAGGTGCTAAAGTCTATGAAAAGCCAACTTTGGAATCAAAAACATTGACTGAATTGAAAGTTGGAGAAAACTTAATTATTGAAACCATAATCCAAACGAACGAACAAATGGAAATCGGAAACGGATTCTCATTAAATGGGAATTGGATTAAGCCATTGAATATTAACGGATTTGTTTTCAGTTCTGACTTGTCCGACAAAAAAGTGGAAATTGGAAAAAGTGAATACGGACAAACCTATATAAACCTATTGGGAAAACTAACCGATGAGAAAGAAGAAAAAAAACTCATAAAAACAGAAAACGGAGAGTTTCCAAAATTTTTTGAATACAAATACTACGAAAATGGAACTTACACTTATACGGCTTGGGACGGATGCTTCGACCACATAACGGAATACAAAAATCTGACCTTAAATGAAGTATATCATCAAATGGTAAGTGACTATGGTGGAATAATGAACGAAAATGAGTTTTGGACACCAATCTTCCAAGAAAAATCTGGAAACTTTATAAAATTTGAAGGAGAAGGAGCAACAGAGGATTTAAAAATTGAATTAAAAGAAAACGGAAAAATCATAGTTTCGTCCTATGATTGTACGTAAAAATAACTGTGGGCAACAAAGTATAAGAAATAATGCTTAAATTTATTCCTAAATCAAAAGGTTAGTGCGCATTTGGTCTCTCTGATTTTCCTGCGGAAAATCCTCGGACACAAAATCGCACTATTCTTATACACAACCGTTGCCCACAATTATAACTCACTCAAAACTAAAAAATTGACACTTTCTGAAAATATCGCTTTAATTGCTGTTGGAATTTCACTTCTAGCATTTCTGATTTCATTCCTTTCATTTAGAAGAGAAAAAAAGAAATCGAATCAAGATTTACTCTTTCAAGAGAAAATCAACGCATATAAAGAAATCTCTTTTTTAGGAAATAAAACTTATGGTGATTTTTTTGACATAATAAACCTAGTCCAAGAATTCGACGGAACGAAAAAGGAATGGGACAAAAAATTCGTGAAATTTTCAGATGATTATTATGACCAAGCCTTTGAATTTCAAAATTTATTATCAAAATATATGGTAGTACTTCCGAATAAAATATATAAAAGTGTAAATGATTATTCAATGAATTTAATGGGTTTTGTAACTATATCTGGACATAATGATAGTGAATTAATTATTGATGGATATGACCGACTTGGAGACCATTTAAAAATTGTTGTCGAATTAATTAGAGCAGATTTAAATGTTGATAAACTGAATGTTGGACTTTCAAAACGAATAAAATAACTGTGGGCAACAAAGTATAAGAAATAATGCTTAAATTTATTCCTAAATCAAAAAGATAGTGCGTATTTGGTCTCTCTGATTTTCCTACGGAAAATCCTCGGACACAAAACCGCACTATTCTTATAAACAACCGTTGGCAGTAATGTAAAAAAACGCAGATAATGAAAGTAACACTAATAAGCATTCCAGTCCGAGACCAAGAAAAAGCCTTAAATTTTTACACTGAAAAATTAGGCTTCATAATAAAGAAGGACGAACCTCTAGGTGGT
>NZ_JBISCC010000086.1:0-3565 GCF_044385915.1 Thalassobellus citreus
AATCATTTCGGACTTTTGAGCTTGTTTGCGGAACAAAATAAAATCGGACAAATAAAACGTCTGACTTTTGCCAGATTGCGGAAACAATATTTGACCGAAAAAATAAACTGACAAAAGTATTTATCTGACATAAAAAGCACTTAAACCCAACATCGCATATAAAAAATGCTTATTTTAGTGCTAAATCAAATGGTTATTGCTCCTTTGCTTGCTTCTGATTTTCCTTCGGAAAATCCTCGCACACAAAATCGCACTTTCCATATGCATAACCGTTGCCATTAATTTGAATGAACTACACGAACGAGAAAATAATTGAACAATTTGAATCAGGCGAAAACCTGAAATTCCTATTATTTTGGGGACACACGAAACAAGATTTAATAACTAAATCTTGTTTCAGTCAATGGTACGAATCAAAATTTGAGGTTAACGGAATTGAATATCAAACAGCCGAACATTTTATGATGGCTGAAAAAGCTTTGTTGTTTAATGACAAAGACATTTACGAACAAATAATCAAAAGCTCAAAAGCTGGAAAAGTAAAAGAACTTGGTAGACAAGTAAAGAACTTCAACCAACGTATTTGGGAAGAAAATAGATTTGAAATAGTTGTAAGAGGTAATTTTCACAAGTTTAGTCAAAACCCAAAGCTATCGGAGTTTTTAAGAAATACAAATGACCGAATTTTGGTTGAGGCAAGTCCTGTCGATAATATTTGGGGAATTGGACTCGCTCAAAATAATGAAGACGCTGAAAATCCATACTTTTGGAATGGACTAAATTTACTCGGATACGCTTTAATGGAAACAAGAGACATTCTGAATGAAATTGGAGAATTTAAAACTCTTGAAAATCCAATTTTACCACCTTGGTTAGCTTATCCAGAAATTGACAAATATAGTATTGGTTGGAGAATGGGTTATGGAGAAACTCATATAATGGAATTGAGTAAATATTTGGACAATTTAAGTGCATCTGAAAAGAGAATTTACGAACTGACTTATCCTGCAAATGGAGAATGGAAAGATTGGTATAATGATAATTACAAATAAAAAACTAATGGCAACAACGTGTATAATTAATGGCTAGTTTTAGCCTACTTACGAAAATCCTCGCGGATTTTCTATTCGGTTTTTATTTGCTAAATTAGGTGCGTGGAACACGCCACTAATCATACACAAAACCGTTGTGCATAATTTCAGAAAATGAGCCAAATTCAATTATTAGAAAGAGAATTTAATAGACTTTCAAAAAAAATTAGTGTCCCAGAAAGACTTAAACCAAGCTTTGGTCCTTCGGATTATGATGAGAAACCATACGTTTTTGAAGACTATAAAAATAATCTCCATTATGCTGCAAAAGAGAGAGGACAAATTTCGTTTGACAAAATCACATCAGATTTTGACGAAATTCTTTATTGGATATTTGATAGTATAACATTTTCAATGGCTGTTGATTTTGAATTGAATAGCAGAATAGAAGAACAAGATTGTAGACGAATTGCATTTGAACACCAAACTCAATTAATGACCACGATAAATAAAATTTGGGGTGAAAAAACAATAAAAAAACACAATGAAATATTAAAAGAACATCCTTTTGATGATTTCGCTTCCATAAGAGCCGATTATTGCAGAGATTTAAGAAAACAAGGACTTGGCGAAGATGAAATTGACCGAAAAGCTTATGAAAAATAAAAACTATGCACAACAAAGTATATAAAAAATTGCTAGTTTTATCCTAAACCAAAGTTTGTTGCTCGTTTGTTAGCTTCTGATTTTCCTTCGGAAAATCCTCGCACACAAAAACGCAACTTTCCATATACGTAACCGTTGTAGGTAATTTGGGTACGGTAAAGGCACATAGAAAAAAGAAAGCTTAGAATTTAAAATTAGAAATGAAAAAAATAATTATTGTACTATTTTTTATCCCTCTATTTTGTCAAGCACAAAGTACTGACTCGCTGAATATATTGAAAAAAAATGATTGGCATACTTTACAGTGGTTTGACAAAGACACTATTTTTTTACTTTCCAGAAGAAAAGTCGGAAATTATTCTGACCTTGATTCGCTTAAAGCAATCAGACTGAGAAAAATCGAGTATTACGGAGAAAGAATTAGTTTTAATGAAAATGGTGAATTAGAATATTCTAACCGTATGTCGTGTCCTGTTGGTGAATCATATAAAAAAATATACTCAATAGAATTTAAAAATAACAAACTGATTGTAGATTACGAATACACCAATTGGCCTTGGAGAAAAAATGAAGCAGTTCGTAAAAAAAGAGAATTTGAAATAATTAAATGGAACTCTGAAAGAATCATTTTAAAATAAAAACTACCTACAACAAAGTATAAGAAATAATGCTTAATTTTATTTCTTAATCAAAAGGTTAGTACATTTTTAGTCACTCTGATTTTCCTGCGGAAAATCCTCGGACACAAAACCGCACTATTCTTATACACAACCGTTGCCAACTATACTGTACTCGTACTCTATAATCTGACTTACTGAAATCTCTTTATTTTTTTCCGACCTTTTTTAAAAGCGGATTTTTAAAATATTATAAATAAAATTTAAACATTATGGGAAAACAACCGACAAGACCAAATCCGAACAATCCTACACCGAACAGACCGCAACCAAATAGACCACAACAACCAAACCCAGGATCTTCTCCTAACAGGAACAATCCTCCCGCTCCGAATAAAGGTGGTGGCAGACCTCCTGTTAGAAAGCCGTAAGAAAATAAGATAATAATAAAATTAAACCTACAAACATTGACAAAGCACTTGCGTAATTAAATACGTTAGTAGCTTTGTCATAACATTCTGCCTTATAATCATATCTGTCAATTATTGACTGTTCTGATTTACTTATTTTATTTCCAGCATCTAATTTAGCTTCACACATCAAATAGTCGTTTAAATTTGACCTATGACCTAAAAATTGAGATATAAAGTTTACGATTATAGCGAACAAAAGAACTCCACCAGACCACTTTATTAAACTACTAGTGTCTAAATGCTTATCGTTAATATACTTTAATGTTTCTAAACAGATGTAAATTCCAGCTCCACTAATTGAAACTATTAATAAATCCATTCGTTGAATACTATAAGACATTCCTAATGCGGAAAGTTTTTGTCTTTCTTTAATTCTGTCCATTTTTAATTCTGTTTTCATTTTGTACTAATTTACGTGTTATCTTTTAATTTTTACCAAAATTAATTTGCCTACCCTCTAAAAATAAAGTTTTGTTCAAACCAATGAGCATCTGTATTGATTTAAAAAGTACAGTTGGCAACAAAGTGTATAGTTCATTGCTTCTGATTTTCCTATCGGAAAATCCTCGCGTTTTTACTATCTTTGGTTTACGGCGGAAAATCCTAGCGGATTTTCACGCAACGAAACCATACACAAAACCGTTGGGTTTAATGCCCAAAAAAACGAACTAATAACAAAAAAGAGAAAAATGATTTATCTAGGAATGATTGGAGCTTGGCAACTAATTATAATATTAGTAGTTGTATTACTTGGAATTTTACCAACAATTATTGCTCT
>NZ_JBISCC010000069.1:0-3807 GCF_044385915.1 Thalassobellus citreus
ACAAAAACGCACTATTCTTATACACAACCGTTGGGTTTAATGCTGCTCACTCTATCGGAAAAAATAAAACTGATTAAAAACCTGAATTTTAGAACCCAAAGTTTACGCGGAATTTTAGCCAATTACCAAAAATAAAACTGTGGATTTTTAGCAAGTTTGCGGAATATAAAAACGCGGACTAAAATTATGGCGGACTTTTGAGTTTGTTTGCGGAACAAAAAACGAACAAATAAAGCGTCTGACTTTTGCCAGATTGCGGAAACAATATTTGACCGAAAAAACAAACTGATAAAAATATTTATCTGACAAAAAAAGCACTAAAACCCAACATCGCATATCAAAAATGCTTATTTTAGTACTTAATATTATGGTTATTGCTTCTTTGCTTGCTTCTGATTTTCCTTCGGAAAATCCTCGCATACAAAATCGCACTTTCCATATGCATAACCGTTGTACACAATTTTGAAACAAACATATGAAAGCATTTTTATCATACAGTTTTAAAGATAATATCTCTGAAATAACAAACTTGTTGACTGAACAAGGAATTGAAGTTTTTGATTCACGGAATGATATGGAATATGGTAGCTCTTTTCAAAAAGCTATTAAAAACGCAATTCAAGAATGTGATTTCCTTTTTTTAATTTATAGCTCATCTAATC
Source organism: Thalassobellus citreus (assembly GCF_044385915.1). NCBI lineage: Bacteria > Pseudomonadati > Bacteroidota > Flavobacteriia > Flavobacteriales > Flavobacteriaceae > Thalassobellus > Thalassobellus citreus. The sequence goes on from NZ_JBISCC010000069.1 coordinate 663, forward strand.
CAAATATTGCATTTGAGGCTGGAATTGGTGTAAGTAGAAATAAACCAATATTTTCTGTTATCTCTGAATATGATAATGACCCAGATTTCCTTTTTGATTCAACCTACGTACACGCAACTTCAACAGAAACCGAAAAAATAAAATTCAATCTTGATATTTTTCTAAAAAAAATAAAGCCAAAGAAAAAAAGTACGACCATCAAAAAACATAAATTTTATGGTGGAGGATTCCCTAATTATTACATAGATATTCATAATAACTATTTGAATCTAGATAAAAACAAGGAACAAAATTATGAACATTTATTCAAAGATATTTTTGAAAAATACCAATTAAATGTAATTCAAAACAAGCTAGATTTTGACTCAAAATTTTACACAGATTTCTGTATATGGAGTGACAAGTTGAGTAACGTCATTGGTAATCCTATCTTGATTGAAATTAAAAAAGAACTGAATACTAGAAATCTAAAAGGTCTTCAAGGTACTTTAAATAAGCTTATCAGTAATAATTCTGCCGAAAGTTGTTTAATCTTTTATGATTATTTAAAAGGTATTAACAAGGAAGAACTTCCAAATACCTCAAGATATCTATTCATTCAAATTTCTGATTTTATTGAAAGACTCAATGAAAATGATTTCAATGAAACAATAAGAAAAATCAGAAATGAAGTAGTACATAATCAAAGATAAAATGGCTAACTATTCTAATCATACTTTAGCGGGTCATTTGCATATTTGCGATAATGGAGGAACGAACCAAATCAAAGGAAAAGCTTTTGAAGATTTAGCGTGTTATTTATTTGAGACAATTCCAGGCGTTTCTATTGCCTTAAGAAATCAAATGAATGCATATAATAATGAAGAAATTGACGTTGCTATATGGAATGACAAATCTAGATATGGACTCAATTTTCTGCCGAATGTTGTGCTTATAGAATGTAAAAATTGGACAAATCCTGTCTCAAGTATTGAGGTAAATTGGTTTTGTCAAAAAGTAGCATCAAGAGGATTGGATTTCGGAATTTTAATTGCTAATAATGGAATAACTGGAAATGCAGATGACTTAAATGCAGCTCATAATACAATAGCTTATCATCTTGCTCAAAAAAGAAGAATTATAGTTATAACAAGAGCTGAAATAGATGCTTTGAGTAATACAGGAGAAATGGTAAATCTTATTAAGCAAAAGATTTGTTTATTGGCAGTTTCAGGAAAAATAGCGTAAAAAACTGTGTACAACAACGTGTATAATTCATTGCTAGTACTCGCCTACTTACGAAAATCCTCGCGGATTTTCTATTCGGTTTGTATTTGCTAAATTAGTTGCTTAAACACGCAACGAAATCATACACAAAACCGTTAGCACTCATTTGACCAAGCAACAATGGAACTTCTTACCCCCAATAATTCGTATCCAGTAGTAATATTTCTATTCCTTATTGGATTTTCATTTTTGACCTCAATATTTATTGTCAGGCATAAGAAAAATAGAGTGAATTATTTCTTGTCAATTTCTACGCTCTTATTTTTAATATTTTATTTTCCGATTTTTGAATATTGGTCAATTTGGACAGAACTGAGTTTCTGGCCACAAGATTTTTATCCTCAATATGGTGGAGGAAGTCCTTTATATACAAATGACTATCAAAATTATACTTTGAGTTTTAGAATATTATCTACTGTTTCTCAATATTTATTATTCCTTTCTATTTTTCTGTTTATTCATAAAATAAACGATCTATTCAACATAACACAGACTAAAAAGAAATTGATTCAATGGATTCCACTTATAAACATTTTAAATATTGGACAAAAACTATTCAAATATTTCAAAGGGAATATCCTTATCCAAATAGTTTTAGGACTATGGACAATTTTTTCTATACTTTGGATTTTTTATAGGTTTTTTGCTGGCCCTCTTTCTCTTATTGGAATAGATAGCTTATCATTTATTGACCAAATTTTATTTGGGGACCAATACAAAGAAGCAATTGAGACTCACACAATGAAGTATCCAATCGACATGAGTTATACAATGGTTACTGACTTACTAAATATAATAACTCCTTTTTTTACATTTGTTAGTGGACTTTTGACTTATATAATCATAATCCGAATAAAAAAAACGAGTGCTAACAAAGTATAAGGAATAATGCTTAAATTTATTCCTAAATCAAAAAGATAGCGCCTATTTGGTCACTCTGATTTTCCTGCGGAAAATCCTCGGACACAAAACCGCACTATCCTTATACACAACCGTTGTAGGTAATTTGAGAAAAACTCAGAAATGATAGAGTATTTTAAGAATAAAAAGAACATTCCATATTTAATAATTCTAATAATCGGAATCATAATTGGAACTTCTAAATATGGTTTTATTCCTACTATTTTAGGTTTTGGAATTATAATAATATTCGGAATCATTGCTGGATTAATTATACGAATTTTTATAAAATAAAATTATGTTGTCTAAAGACAAAAATGAAGAAATTAAAGAGGAATTTTCTATTGGAAATTATGAATTCTCATTTGACCACGAAAACTCAACAATTGAAATTATTGGAAATAAAATAACTGATTTGACAATTAAGTCAGATGAAAGTGTTTTCGACGAATTATGTGAAAAAGACGACTTTGAATTTAGTTACGGAATTTATTCGCCTGAATTTTATGCTCGTGAAATCGATTTGGGAAAAAAAGGACAAATTGTAATCAACGAAAAAAACCAAAATGTTTATGAAACCGCACTTTATTTTATGGAACATAATGATTTGAATATAAATTTAAGTTTACATCCTAATTGGATTTTAGTGGTTGGTTGGACAAAAATTAGCGGAAAAGAATATCCGATTACAATAAGAATGAAAAGATAAAAACTACCTACAACAAAGCATAAAATTAATGGCTAGTTTTAGCTTACTTGGAAAATTCCTTCGGAATTTTCCGCTGGCAAGTTTCTATTTACTAAATTAGTGCTTAAACGCGCCACTAATATTATACGTAACCGTTGTGCCTCATTTCCAAACTGAACGCTGAATGAAAATATTTCCGACTAATAATTACGAATTTGAACTGACAAAAGAAAGTACAAAAGCATTATCGGAATTAGAAAAAAACACTCTGATAACTGACTCACTCGTATC
>NZ_JBISCC010000104.1:0-24900 GCF_044385915.1 Thalassobellus citreus
ATTTACTGTCACATATTTAACATTCTTTTCGTCTTCGACAAAGAATTTTTTCTGCACTTGTCCGTAAGTATTTGAGAAAATTAAAAGTGCTAATAATAATATTTTGTTCAAATTTTCTTGTTTTGGGTAATGTTGTACAACTCGTTATATAATCATTTTTATTAATCATATCCCGTAAATAAATCAGGATATGGTAAGGGTTTTGTTGCTGTTATCCGGTAAAGATAATTTTTTTATAACATTATCTAATGGGCTTTTTATTTCTTGTAAATCTTTTCTTGTTACATGCGTGTAAATCATAGTTGTTTCAGGTCTGCTATGGCCTAATAATTCCTGAATATATCGTATATCTATACCTTGTTCTAACATATGTGTAGCATAGCTGTGCCTAAGTGTATGCGGAGTGATTGTTTTTGTTATTCCTGCTGCTTCTGTGCTTTTTCTTAAAAATGCACGAATAGACCCTGGACTATATTTCCCGCCTTTAGGGTTTTCAATAAAATATACTTTAGGCTTATACGTATTGTGATAGTTTTTTAATAACGGAAAAAGACTTTCGGCAATAGTTGTATACCTATCTTTTCTTCCTTTTGCATTTTTAATATGAAGTTGTTTTCGTTTAAAATCAAAATCACTGAGTTTTAAATCAATAATTTCTCCTACTCTTAACCCAGATCCATAAAGCATAGCTATTACTGTACGATGTTTAAGGTTTTTAGTAGATTGTAAAATACTCAACACTTCTTCAATACTTAATACAATAGGTAACTTTTTATCCTTTTTAGGCATATAGATTTTGTCTACATTAATAGAGCATGCAGGATAAAAGTAGGCGAAATGCTTTAAACCACTAACTAGTTGTCTGTGGGTGCTAACCGCATAATTTAATTTTTCTACTGCCCATTCTATATAATATCTTACATCATTTTCATTAAGGTCGTCTATAGGTTTTTTGCCCGTAAAACGTAAAAACTCAAGTATAAAACCACTATAACTAGCAATAGTACTCTTACTAAATCTTTTACCTTTTAGAAACTCTAAAAAATGGCGGTAAATTATTGTTTTTTCTTCGTTTAGCGGTTCTAATTCAATGTTAACACCTTTTTTATAAAGTGGAATTGTGTCATTACTAGTATTGTCTAAAAGAATTAAGTTCCCCTTTTTTATATACTCTTTAATATTTTCTAACCGAACTTCGTTGTAATAAATGTAAAATGTTCGGTGCGTTTTAGACCAACGCACGCCATTAAATTTTTTTATATATTCTTTAGTTTCAAAGTCATATTGAAATTTAATAGCAATACAACTTTTAGACCGATGTTTAAATGGTTCTAATGTAATTGAAGTCATAGTCTAGTTTCTTAAAATTACAATTTGTACATAAATATACACAAAAAAAGCCTGTTTCAAAATTAGAAACAGGCTTTAATACATTATAATTTAAAAGAAATTAATCTTCTTTCTTATCTTCTCTAGGTTTTCTATCGTCTCTGCGGTTATCGCGTCCACGATTATCTCTACCTCTGTTATCACGTCCACCACGATTATCTCTAGAGTTGTCTCTAGGTGGTCTTGCAACATAACCTTCTGGTTTTGGTAAAATAGCTTTACGAGATACTTTTTCTTTACGAGTTCTTGGGTCTACACCAAAGTACTTCACATCAAAAACATCACCCATATTAACAACGTCTGTTACATTTTCAGTACGTTCCCAAGCTAATTCGCTTACGTGTAATAAAACTTCGTTTCCTGGAGCATCTGTATATTCTACAACAGCACCAAAATCTAACATTTTAATAACTTTTACTTCGTATACACTACCAACAGTTGGTTTAAATAATAACGAATCTATTTTTGCTTGTACAGCATCAATACCTTCATTACCTACACCTAATATTTCAACAATACCTTCTTCGGTAACAGGGTCTTCGTTAATAACAATTGTTGTATTAGTTTCTTTTTGTAATTCTTGAATTACTTTTCCACCAGGACCAATTAATGCACCAATAAATTCGTTAGGAATTTTTCTAGTAATCATTTTTGGAGAGTGCGCTTTTACATCAGCATTAGGAGCAGCAATCGTATCGGTTAATTTGCTTAATATGTGTAAACGTCCGTCACGAGCTTGTTTTAGTGCATTCACTAAAATCTCATAACTTAAACCTTTTACTTTAATATCCATTTGGCAAGCAGTAATACCATCGGCAGTACCAGTAACTTTAAAGTCCATATCTCCTAAATGATCTTCATCACCTAAAATATCAGATAGTACAGCATATTTTCCAGATTCAACATCTGTAATTAATCCCATAGCAATACCAGAAACAGGTTTGTTTAACTGTACACCAGCATCCATAAGTGCCATAGTTCCTGCACAAACTGTTGCCATAGAAGACGAACCGTTAGATTCTAATACTTCAGATACTACACGAACAGTATATGGACAATCTGCAGGTACCATATTTTTTAATGCACGTTGTGCTAAGTTTCCGTGTCCAACCTCACGTCTAGAAGTTCCTCTTAAAGGTCTAGCTTCTCCAGTTGAGAAAGGAGGGAAGTTGTAATGTAAATAGAAACGTTCTTCACCTTCATAAGATGCCATATCTATTTGGTTTGCTTCTCTAGAAGTACCTAAAGTAACCGTAGCTAATGCTTGTGTTTCTCCACGAGTAAATATAGACGAACCATGTGTAGATGGTAAATAATCTACCTCACACCAAATAGGTCTAATTTCGTCAGTTTTACGACCATCAAGACGTAAACCTTCGTTTAAGGTTAAATCTCTAACAGCAGCTTTTTCTGCTTTATAGAAATATTTAGAAACTAAATCTCCAAAATCTTCTAATTCTTCTTCACTAAAAGCAGCTTTTACCTCTTCTTTAATCTCTTCAAAAGCGGCGCTTCTTTCGTGTTTTGCTGATGCTTTTTTAGCAACCGCATATACTTTATCGTAAGCTAATTCTTTTACTTTTTTCTCTACAGCTTCGTCTTCTCTTTCTGGTTCGTACTCACGTGTTTCTTTTTTACCAAAAGCTTCTGCTAATTTTACTTGAGCAGCACATTGTACTTTAATAGCTTCATGAGCAAATTTTATTGCTTCAGCCATTTCTTCTTCAGAAATCTCTAACATTTCACCCTCTACCATCATTACAGAATCGGCAGAAGCTCCAATCATCATGTCTATATCAGACTCTTCTAATTGAGCACGTGTTGGGTTAATTATAAATTGGCCATTTATACGACCAACTCTAGCTTCAGAAATTGGAGTTTCAAAAGGAACATCAGATAATTGAATAGCTGCAGAAGCGGCTAATCCTGCCATAGCATCTGGCATAACATTTTCATCATGAGACATTAATTGAATCATAACTTGTGTTTCTGCATGATAATCTTTTGGGAATAACGGACGTAAAACACGGTCTACTAAACGCATGGTTAAAACTTCACCGTCACTTGGTCTTGCTTCTCTTTTAAAGAAACCTCCTGGATAACGTCCAGCAGCAGCAAACTTTTCTCTGTAGTCTACCGTTAAAGGTAAAAAGTCTACATCGCTTTGTTTGTAGTTAGAAACTAATGTACACAAAAGCATACAGTTTCCAGATTGTACAACAACAGAACCATGTGCCTGTTTTGCTAATTTTCCAGTTTCAATAGAAATTTCTCTACCGTCACCTAGGTCTATGACCTCTTTAAAAACTTTTGGAATCATAAATTTTTTTAATTCTAATTAAACAATGGTCGTTGTGTTGTTGTGTGTAGTTGTTGTATGCGACCAATGAAAAACTATTTATCCTGAACTCGTTTCAGGATCTGCTTATTCATAATTATCGAATGTTATACTCTTTCGATGCGAGTTATTATATCTATGTGGGCGTTACCTAAAGGTCGGGCTTTCCGCTATATCTTTTTGTGAAAAACAAAAAGGATGCCGCATCAATCCCTAACGCAAAAACAAAAAAGAGGCTGCGAAGCCTCTTTTTTAATTATTTTCTTAATCCTAATTCTTTTACTATGGCACGATATCTTAAAATATCTTTCTTAGTTAAGTAATCTAGTAAGCTTCTTCTTTTACCTACTAATTTTACTAACGAACGCTCTGTATTATAATCTTTACGATTGTTTTTTAAGTGCTCAGTTAAGTGATTAATTCTTTGTGTAAATAGAGCAATTTGCCCTTCTGCAGAACCAGTATCGTTTTTACCTTTACCGTGTTTTGCAAACATTTCTTGTTTCTCTTCTTTTGATAAATACATGCTAATATTGTTGTAAATAATTTTTATGTACACGAAAGCTCTTCTTTCGAGCGGCAAATATAGTAAATTTTAATGATTTGAAAGTGTTATAAAATAAAAAACACCTGTCTAGTTTTTTTAACCTAACAGGTGTATATTCTGATCTAATAAAAAATTAGATTACATCAATAGTAAATGTAGATTCTAATTCAATTATAATATTAAAAGTTACAGGAGTAGTACTTAGTTCTCCAGACAATGTAATTGTAGCTGTTGAGTTGTTTTTTAAATAAGTAGCTATACCTTTTAGTTTATCTGTGTTTTCAATACTATAAATAGTATTGTTATCGTCAGATTGTTTTAAGTTAATAGCATTAACAGCAATAATAGTTCCTCCAATATTTAAAGATGCATTTGTTATTGTTGCGTTCTCTGCACCTGTAAAATCTGAAATTTCATAGGTTAAAGAGTTAATTGTTGCATCTTGAATTAAATCTAAATTTTTATTAATCTCTGCATTGGTTGAGATATCTATAGTTGAAGATTCTGATAATGATGTAGCATTACCACCATCGTTATCTGGAATAGATATTTCAATAGAGGTATCAAAATCTTCAGTAATATCAAATTCTGTTAGTTTGTCTATTTCGCTACAATTAAAAACAGTTGCAATTAAAAGTAATAATAGGTTGATTTTTAGTCTCATGAAATTTGGTTTTGAGGTTAGTAATTGTTTTTTAAGCTCTCAAAGGCTGATTTAATATTAAATCAAGATATTGATTTACCTTATCTTTTAAATTTCTTCTTAATGTAATAAAGTCTAAGAAACCATGTTCTAATAAAAACTCAGACGTTTGAAATCCTTCAGGTAACTCTTTACCAGTAGTGTCTCTTACAATTCTAGGACCTGCAAAACCAATTAATGCTCCAGGTTCGCTAATATTTATATCTCCTAACATAGCAAATGAAGCTGTTGTACCTCCCGTAGTTGGGTCTGTACATAACGAAATATAAGGTATGCCAGCATCTGCTAATTGCGCTAATTTAACCGATGTTTTAGCTAATTGCATTAACGATAAAGCAGCTTCCATCATACGAGCACCTCCAGATTTAGAGATAACCATTAATGGTATGTTGTTTTTTAAAGAATAATCGGCTGCTCTAGCTATTTTTTCGCCAACAACACTTCCCATAGAACCTCCAATAAAGGCAAAGTCCATACAGGCAATTACTAAATCTTTTCCTTTAGATTTTCCAACAGCACATCTAACCGCATCTTTTAATTTGGTTTTTTCTTGTGCCGCTTTTAAACGTTCTGGATATTTTTTTGTGTCCTCAAATTTTAAAGGATCTTTAGACTCTAATTTTGCGTCTAGCTCTTTAAATTTATTATCGTCAAAAAGTATTTCGAAGTATTCTTTACTGCCTATTCTAACATGGTAACCATCTTCTGGACTTACATAGAAGTTTTTTTCTAATTCTTCGGCATCAACAATTTTACCCGTAGGAGATTTATACCACAACCCTTTTGGGGTGTCTTTTTTCTCCTCTGTAGTAGTTGTAATTCCTTTTGTTTTTCTTTTAAACCAAGACATATTAATTTACGTTTTATAGTTTACGATGTTATTTATAACAAGGTTTGCTTTATTAATCTGTTGACTTTAATAGTCAAAAAAATAACAGAAAGCCTAACTACAAAATTAAGTCTTTTTTTAATTTTGGAGGTAATGCCCTTGTATTTTTATTAAATACAGTTGCTTGTTTGTTTGTAAGGGTCTTGTTTATAGTGTTTTAATAAAAAAAAATAAAGGCTCTGAAATAAAACAGAGCCTTTAAATTATTGTATTGTTGTAAACCTTTTTTTATAAAGTATTTACATTGTTTAAATCTTCAAACGCTTTTTTCAAACGTTCTACAAACGTATTTTCTCCAGCACGTAACCAAACTCTTGGATCGTAGTATTTTTTGTTTGGTACATCGGCACCATCAGGGTTTCCAATTTGTCCTTTTAAATATTCAGCTTTTTCACCCATGTAATCACGAATACCACTCATGAAAGCATATTGTAAATCGGTATCAATATTCATTTTAATAACACCATAGCTAATTCCTTCTCTAATTTCTTCAACTGTAGATCCAGATCCACCGTGGAATACAAAATCAATGTGGTTTTCTTCAACACCATATTTTTTTGTAATATATTCTTGAGAGTTTTTTAAGATTTTTGGAGTTAATTTTACATTTCCTGGTTTGTAAACACCATGAACGTTTCCAAAAGCAGCAGCAATAGTAAATTGGTCACTTACTTTGCTTAATTCTTCATAGGCATAAGCTACTTCTTCTGGTTGTGTGTATAATTTAGAATCATCAACATCTGTATTGTCTACACCATCTTCTTCACCGCCTGTAATACCTAATTCAATTTCTAAAGTCATACCCATTTTAGACATACGCTCTAAATAGGTTTTGCAAATTTCAATATTTTCTTCAATTGGCTCTTCCGATAAGTCTATCATATGCGAACTGAAAAGAGATTTTCCTGTTTCAGCAAAATGTTTTTCACTAGCATCTAATAACCCGTCTATCCAAGGTAATAATTTTTTAGCACAGTGGTCTGTGTGTAAAATTACAGGAACACCATAAGATTCAGATAATGTATGTACATGTTTTGCACCTGCAATGGCACCAGCAATAGCTGCTTTTTGCCCGTCGTTACTTAATCCTTTTCCAGCATTAAATTGAGCGCCACCGTTAGAAAATTGAATAATTACTGGAGCATTTAAGTCTCTAGCTGTTTCTAAAACACCATTAATAGTGTCAGATCCTATAACATTAACTGCTGGTAAAGCATAGTTGTTTGCTTTAGCATGGTTAAAAATTGCTTGTACTTCTTTACCTGTAGCAACTCCTGGTTTTATATTGTGTCCCATTTTTAAAAAATAAATTAATTAGTATTTTGTAGTTCTCAAAAGTAATGATTTTTTAAATAAAGAGTTATGGTTTTCTAACTTGAAAAGAATAAAAAGAAACTAAAACGTTGTAGTTATTTATGTTTTTAGTTCTTGTAAACTAAGAATATAAGAGAAAAAATATATAATATTTTTAGGAGTTAAAAAGGGTAGTTAATACCAATGTTATATACAGCGTTATTAAAATTGTAATCGTTAAACCATCGGTTTTGTTCTCGGTACGAAGGATCGTAAGTTTTAAATCCTACATCAAACCTGAATACAAAAAAGCTAAAATCATAGCGCAAGCCTAAACCAGAACCTATAGCAATATCTTTTAAAGAACTAAAATTTGAAAATGTTGCATTGGTGTCGTCTACATCATCTAAAACATTCCAGATGTTTCCAGCATCAATAAAAATGGCTCCGTTTAAGCTGCCAAATAAATTAAAACGCTCTTCTATACTAAAAGCTAACTTTAAATTAGCCTCATTAAATTCGTTTGTAGTTTCAGAACTTCCTGGTCCTAAATTATATGCAGACCAAGCTCTGTTGTCATTAGGTCCTCCCGCAAAGAAACTTTTTGAAAACGGTATACTTGATGAGTTTCCATAAGGAATAGCAACGCCTAAAAAACTTCGTATTGCTAATATATTTTTATTGCCTAAATCCCAGTGTTTTATATAATCAAATTCAGTTTTAATGTATTGTGAAAAAGCAACATTTAGTAGTTCATAACGATTATCATTATTCTTTTTAACCCCTAAAAGTTTAGATGCGTTTGCTAATAAATTACCTGCCGATTCTAATTTAAAACGAAAGATTGAGAAGTTTTGATCAAATATATTGGTTCTTTCATCTTTTGTGAAACTAAAACTAGAAGACAAAATTAGATTGTTCTCAGTAAGTCTGTTTTTACGTTCGTTAATACTGTTTACGGTTTTAAGTTGTGTACTCGATATTTCGCTTGGCGGTACATCATTCAGTACATAATCTATAAACGCATTAGCTTCATCAGGAATATTTAAACTACTGTCAGGACTTATGTAGCTAACATCTCGAGCTATTTGGTTTAATGAATTAAATGAGTTTTGATATACGCCAAAATAGTTTTCAATATTTAAGTTTCTAACATATTGTACATTAAATAAATCTAGTTTATTTGTTTTTTTTGTATTTGGATGCCAATTGTAATTAAAAGTGCCACTTAAAGTTTGTTTGTCTAGCCCTATATTAGTTTGGCTTGTTGTAGATAAACTTATTCTGGTTGAAGGCAGCATGTATTTTGGTATAATATTTTCAGTGTAAAAAGGTGAAAATAATCGAGGGATGGTTAGTTTTAAATTGGCTCCAATTTCATTGATGTCAAAAAACGGATCGTTCAGGTTATTTCTATTTTGATCATCTGATGCTCCAATAGATCCAATAGCAGAAACTTCTAATGTTTCTGCGCCTCTAAAAATATTTCTAATTAACAAACTAGGATTTAATGAAAGCCCAATGGTTTGAATGTTGTTTTTTGATACATCTGCATTAAAAACGAGACTGAATTTTTTTAAAGGTGTTAGGCGTATGGTGTCTGATAAAGTGTTGTTGTCATTGTTTTCAACATGTTCAATATTTGGGTATTTAAAAGTTCGTAACCCATTTAAATGCCTATAAGTTCTTGTTCTGTCTATATCTTTAAATAAGGTTCCAGGGTTTATAAACATAGCGTCAGTAATCGCTTTAGGGCGATACTTGATTTTATCGTACGCATAAAGTTTATAACCATTGTATCTTATAGAATCTTGAAAAGGTTTACCTCTGTTTTCATATTTGTAATCGGTAATAATATTTACATCATCTATATGATAAACTTTAAAAGGCTCTCTTCTTATTGAATCGGGTGTTCTTATGGCTCTGTTTAATATTTGAACATCAATATTTACTTTTTTATTGGTGCCAATAGTATCTATTTCAAAAGTTATATAGTCTTGATTAAAATGAAAAATACCAGAGTTTCGTAATTTGTTTGAAATTCTATCACGCTCATTTACTAAATTCTCAGTTTTGTATTGTTCTTTCTGTCTTATTAAAGAATTTTTTTTGATGGATTTGTATAGCGAATCTATTATTGGTGAGGCAACTTTGCTTGAAATAGTGTCTAAAATATATGCTTTACCAGTTTTAGTTTGGTATTCTATTTCTGCTCGTTTATTTTCTTTTTTATTAACATTATAAGTTGTTTCAACATCAAACCAGCCATTATTTATATGATAATCTTGTATGCGTTTTACAGATTTTTTGGTTCTTATGTCATCAATAATTACTGGAGCTTCACCTGTGGTTTTTAGCCAATCATTAAATCCTAATGAAGATTGTTTAAGTTGGTTAACTTGTTTTTTTGAATATTTATTTACTAAGCGCTCTCTTCGTTTTGGGTTTTTATCTAGCCAAGCTTCAAAAATAGAATCTTTATTAGGTCGTGCCATATTGTATATATGTAAGCGCAACGGAATGCCTAGAATTTTTCTATTTGGTTTTTGATAAAGTAAATTGTTAATTACTTCTGTGTTTACTTTTTTATCGTTTATTGAGATGGTGTTTTTAGTAAGTAATTGCTCATCTTCAGCAACTCTTTTAACAGCATCACATGAAGTGAAACATATAGTGATTAAAAGGAGTATTGATATTTTAAAAGGTATTAGTTTCAAATGAAAATGATAGTTATTTCAGGTTTTAAACTTTAAAAGCGTACAGTATTTGTAAGTTTGTAATTAAAATGTTTTTTAATAAATTCAAAAATACATTATTTAAACAAAAAGAATGTTTAAATAATTTTATAAAAATAATATGCTTTCAAAAAGTCAAATAAAATTAATAACGAGTTTAAAGCAAAAAAAATATAGACAACAACATGGTTTTTTTGTTGTTGAAGGTATAAAAACAATAAAAGAGCTTTTGCAGTCTCAGTTAGTGCTTCATGTATTATATACGACAGAAACCTTCAACATTGATGCCAAAGATGAAATTTTAATTACTGAAACCGATTTAAAGCGTATTAGTTTTTTAACAACGCCTAATAAAGCTTTAGCTGTTTTTAAAATACCTCAGTCTAAAACCATAAATAATAATCAGCTAATTGTAGCACTTGATTCTGTTCGAGATCCTGGGAATTTAGGAACTATTATAAGACTTTGCGATTGGTTTGGAGTTACAGATTTGGTGTGTAGTAAAGAAACTGTAGATTGTTTTAACCCAAAAGTAGTACAGGCTACTATGGGATCTATTACCAGAGTGAATATTAGTTATGTTGACTTAGAAGTGTTTTTAAAAGCAAGTAACGCTCCTGTTTTTGGAGCTTTTATGGATGGAGAAACTGTTTATGAAAAAGAATTGCCAAAACAAGGTGTTTTGGTTATGGGGAATGAAGCCAATGGAGTTTCTAAAGAAGTTGAAGCTATTATAAGTGAAAAAATATCAATACCAAGATTTGGAGATACTCAAGTTACTGAGAGTTTAAATGTCGCTACAGCAACTGCTATTTTGCTGAGTGAGTTTAAACGTCGGGTTTATTGAAACGTAAAATTAATAAAAACACCACGTGTTTTCATGTTGGTAATATTACTTGTCCATGGGCTATTAGGGTCTTTGTCTCTAATAAGTTCGTCGTTAATAGCAAATAAGCCTCTAATAGAAGGCGTGAACTTAAAATTATATAAGTAGAAGTCTATACCGAAACCTAGCTCATAAAAAAGCATATTTTTTTTAGTTCTAAATTGCCCACTACTGTTATCGTTTGGGTTTGTTTCGTTGCTAGATAAGTTTAAAGCTGTTGATAAACCACCCACTATAAATGGTTTAAAATTATTAACACGTTTTGTCGAAATTTTGACTAATAAAGGTACATGAATATATGTAGACTTAACTTCTCTTGTTAAATCAGATGTTTTAAAGTCAATGCCTTGAAAATAAGTTTGACTATAATAAAGTTCTCTAGTTGTAATAAGTAAACCAGGTTCTAAACGTAAGTCTATAAAGTTGTTTATTCTTAGATTACCAATTAAACCAACACTAAAACCAGGACTTCTTTTTACATAAATATCTCTTAAGTTTTCATTGTAGTCAAAGTTAAAATCATAATTGTTGATGCCTAAAAAATAGCCCCAACGTAGTAAGTTATTATCGGTACCACCTTTACCTTGGTTGGCATCATAAGTTACTTTCTCTTTTCTAAATAACTGCGCATTAGAGGTTTGAATTATGAATAAAAAGGCTAATACTATAAAAACGTGCTTCATGTTATTACTTAGATGATTTATAAATTGTTGCCACACCAAAAGTTTGTGGAAAATCTTCAACATTAATAAACCCAATTTTACGTAAAATATTGTTTAAAGCTTCTCCATAAGGAAAAGCAGATGCAGATTCGCATAAATATTTATAGGCACTTCTATCTTTTGAAAACACACGACCAATTAAAGGTAAAATGTTTTTTGTGTAGAATTTATACCCTTGTTTATAAGGCGATTTACTAGGGATAGATGTTTCTAAAATAACAAAGGTGCCATTAGGTTTTAGTACTCTAAAAATTTCTTTCAACCCATTTTCTAAAGTTTCAAAATTCCTAACTCCAAAAGCAACGGTAATAGCATCAAAGCTATTATCTTCAAAAGGCATATTCTCACTATCACCTAAAACCATGTCTATTTTAGATTCTAAACCTTTCTTTTTAATTTTTTGTTTGCCAATTTCGAGCATGCCACTACTAATATCAAAACCAACAATTTTGGTTGCATTAGTTTCAGCAAGATTAATAGCTAAATCACCAGTTCCAGTGGCAATGTCTAGAATAGTATCAGGATTATTTTCTTTAACAAATTTTACTACTTTTTTGCGCCATTTAATATCAATTCCAAAGGAGATAACACGATTTAATCCATCATAATCTCCAGAAATAGTATCAAACATTTGGGTAACTTGTTCTTTTTTACCTAAATCGCTGTTTTTGTAGGGCTTAATTTTTGACAATGCTATATTTTTTTCGCAAACCTACATAATTTATTTTGACTTTAAAATAACAACGAAGCTTAAAATGAGTTTGAATGCCTTAGATTTAGCTTAAATCGTGAATCTGTAAATGATTAATATTTTACTTATATGAATTCATTTTTCGTGTCAATTATAATTTATAGTATCTTTGAGACTTCTTTTTATGATATAAAAAAATGAAAATAATCATTGCAGGTGCAGGTGAAGTTGGATTTCATTTGGCAAAACTATTGTCTTATGAGTCTCAAGAAATCACCCTAATCGATCCAAATAAAAAAAGTTTAGCATACGCCGATACACATTTAGATATTCGAGTTATAAAGGGCGATGCTACTTCAATTGCTATTTTAAAAGACGCACGTGTTAATACTTGTGATTTGTTTATAGCAGTAACATCAAGCGAAACAACTAATATTACTGTTTGTGTTTTAGCTAAGCAATTAGGTGCTAATAAAACAATTGCTAGAATTACGAATACCGAATTTATTCATTTTAAAGATGAGGTTGGATTTACAAAATTTGGTATTGATGAGTTAATTTCTCCAGAAGCTTTGGCAGCTGCCGAAATTCAGTTGTCTTTAAAACAATCGTCTTTTAACGAGAATTACGAGTTTGAAGATGGTGCATTAACCATGGCGGGTTTAACACTTTCTAAAACGGCTTCATTTATAGGTAAAACAGTAAAGGAAGCAGCTCAAATTTTTCCAGAAATACATTTTGTGCCTATTGCTATACAGCGTTTTGGTACGCAATATACTATTATACCTAGAGGAGATACAAAGTTTAAACGCGGCGATAATGTGGTGTTTATAACTTCTGAAGGTGGCGATGAAGAACTTTGTAGACTTACAGGTAAGGTTAATAGCGAAATTAAAAACGTCATGATTTTAGGCGGAAGTAAAATAGGCTATAAAACCGCTAGAGATTTAAGTGGAAAAGGATTTAATGTTAAGTTATTAGAAGGCGATAGAGATAAAGCTTTCGATTTGGCAGAGGAACTAACAAAGGTCTTAGTAATTAATAGTGATGGACGTAATGTAGATTTGCTTGATGAAGAAAATATAAACGAAATGGATGCTTTTATAGCTGTAGGAGCAAATTCTGAAACAAATATTATGTCTTGTTTAGTTGCTAAATCTAAAGGCGTTAAAAAAACCATAGCTTTAGTAGAGAATATCGATTATTTTGATTTATCACATTCCATAGGTATTGATACACTAATCAATAAAAAACTACTAGCAGCAAATAATATTTTTAGGTATATCCGTAAAGGAGAAGTTGTAGCCATGACAAAGCTTAATAACTTAAATGCAGAGTTGTTAGAGTTTGAAGTTAAAGGCACATCGGCCATTTGTAATAAAACAATTAAAAATGCTAATTTTCCTAGAACAGCAATTATTGGAGGTGTTGTTAGAAACGGAGAAGGTATGATAGCGCTAGGTGATTTTAAGATTGAAGAAGGCGATCGTGTTGTTGTATGCTGTTTGTTGCAATCAATAAAACGCGTTGAAAAATTATTTCTTTAAAAATCTAATTAAAAAGTAATACATATTGAGACTCAATTATAAGATTATTTTTCACTTTTTAGGATTGCTATTATTATTTAATGGTGGTTTTATGTTGCTTTCTGCCCTTGTAAGTTTAATTTATAAGGATGGCGTTACATTTCAAATATTTCTTGCAGGTATATTAACGCTTGTTATAGGTGTTATTGGGATGTTATTTACCCGAAAGCATAAAAAAGAAATGAACAAGCGCGAAGGTTATATTGTAGTAGCCTTTGGTTGGGTAATTATGTCTTTATCGGGCACCTTGCCTTATGTATTAACAGAAAGTATTCCTGGTTTTACAAACGCTTTTTTCGAAACCATGTCTGGTTACACCACTACGGGAGCCTCTATTTTAAATGATATTGAAGCAGTCCCAAAAGGAGTCTTGTTTTGGAGAAGTACCACGCATTGGATAGGAGGTATGGGTATTATTGTATTAGCTATAGCCATATTACCTTTATTAGGAATTGGAGGTATGCAGCTCTTTGCAGCAGAAGCTCCAGGACCAAGTGCCGATAAATTACATCCTAGAATTACAGATACAGCAAAGCGTTTATGGCTTATTTATTTTGGGTATACAGCTGCCGAAACATTGTTTCTTAAATTAGCTGGTATGTCGTTTTTCGATGCTATAAATCATTCTATGGCAACCTTATCAACAGGTGGTTTTTCAACAAAAAATGCGAGTGTAGCCTATTGGAACAGTCAACCAATAATTCAGTATATCATTATATTGTTTATGTTTTTGGCGGGTACGAATTTTGTATTAAGTTATTTTGCATTTAAAGGCAAAGTTCAAAAAATTATTAAAGACGAGGAGTTTAAACTATATTTTAAATTTGTTTCTGTTTTTACTATAATAGCGGCACTTATTATTTATTTTAAAGCCGATGTCTCAATATCATCTATAGATCACCCAATGGTTTGGGGCGAAGGCGAAAGTGCTTTTAGGCATGCCTTATTTCAAGTACTTACAGTTGTTACAACAACTGGTTTTATCTCTGCCGATTATACATTGTGGGCGCCTTTTTTAGGTGTGCTTTTTTTCGGACTTATGTTTCTAGGTGGTTCAGCAGGAAGTACCTCTGGAGGTGTAAAAGTAGTACGCCATTTAATACTTATTAAAAACGGTTTTTTAGAGTTTAAGCGTACGCTTCATCCTAATGCCATTGTGCCTGTTCGTTATAATAAAAAAGCTATCAATAGGTTTATTGTATTTAATGTTTTAGCCTTTTTTATATTATACATGCTATCGTTTATTATAGGAGCTTTAGTTTTTTCTATGTTCGAAATAGATCTTATTTCTTCCATAGGTTTATCGGCTTCTAGTTTGGGTAATGTAGGACCTGCATTTGGTAATTTCGGACCCGTAAATAATTATGCTGCATTACCTCCTTTAGCAAAATGGTGGTCGTCATTTTTAATGCTTATTGGACGTTTAGAACTCTTTACGGTACTTATATTGTTTACACCTTTCTTTTGGCGAAATAGGTAAAACGTATTTTATTATTTAAGCTTTTTGGGCGTTACCACAAGGGTCGCGCTTTTCATTACTAGTTTTGGCTCGATGCACGCCTCGCCAAAAGCTAACCATTGCAATCGCTAACGCGGGTTTGTCTGTGGTTTTTTAGTTTTTTATTGGTGTCTTGTTATATTTTGAAAGTTCTTCGTTAGTCTTATTTTCTTTGTTACTTTATTTATAGTAATTTGGTATTTAATAAAATAAAAAAAGGCCACTAATTAATTAGTGGCCTTTCAAATTTATATCTGTTGTTCGTGTATTAACTTACAGCATCTTTTATTCTCTTAATAGCTTCAATAATTTGCTCTTGAGAAGCGGCGTATGAAATACGAATACAATCTGGATTTCCAAACGCTTCACCAGTAACAGTTGCAACAAGCGCTTCTTCTAATAAATATAAAGAGAAATCAGTAGCATTGTTTATTGTTTTTCCACGAAGTGTTTTTCCAAAATAATATGATACATTAGGGAATACATAAAATGCACCTTCTGGTGTATTCGATTTAAATCCTTCAACATCATTTAATAATCCTAAAATTAAATCGCGACGTACTTTAAACTCGTCAATCATGTATTGAACACGAGAAGGCGATTCGTTTAAAGCTGTAATTACAGCACGTTGTGCAATACAGTTTGCACCACTAGTAATTTGACCTTGCATTTTGTTACAAGCACGTGCTATTTTTTCTGGAGCACCAATGTATCCAATACGCCATCCTGTCATAGCAAATGCTTTAGAAACACCATTTACTGTAATTGTTCTGTCGTACATATCATCAAACTCAGCAATACTTGCATGACCACCTATATAGTTTATGTGTTCGTAAATTTCATCAGAAACCACATATATGTTTGGGTGTTTTGCTAATACATCTGCTAAACCTCTTAATTCTGCTTTGCTATAAACAGATCCACTAGGGTTACAAGGCGAGCTAAACCACATCATTTTTGTGTTTGGTGTAATCGCTGCTTCAAGTTGCTCTGGTGTCATTTTAAAATCGGTATCAATAGACGTTTTAACTTCTACAGGAACACCGTCGTTTAACTTAACAATATCAGAATAACTTACCCAGTAAGGACAAGGTAAAATAACTTCGTCACCTTTGTTA
Organism: Thalassobellus citreus; assembly: GCF_044385915.1. NCBI lineage: Bacteria > Pseudomonadati > Bacteroidota > Flavobacteriia > Flavobacteriales > Flavobacteriaceae > Thalassobellus > Thalassobellus citreus. Next base: position 16,396 of record NZ_JBISCC010000104.1, read on the forward strand.
AGCATCACACCTGCAATATTTGCTAAAGCTTGTTTTGCTCCAGTAGATACTACAATTTGAGGTAGTGTATATGTTAAGTTGTTATCACGTTTAAATTTAGTAATAACAGCTTCTTTTAACTCTACATAACCATCAACTGGTGTGTACGAGTTGTAATCTTCGTTAATTGCTTTTATAGCTTCGTCTTTAATAAAGTCAGGTGTATTAAAATCTGGTTCGCCTAAGCTTAACCCGATAATATCTTTTCCTTCTCCTCTAAGTTCTCTTGCTTTTGCCGCCATTGCTAAAGTTGCAGACGTAGCCATGTTTAAAATTCTTTCAGAAAGTAAACTCATTTTTTTATTTGTTTATGGTGGTATTTGTAAAGTTTAGGCTATGCTAGGTTTTTTACCTAGAACCTTTAATTGGTTATAATGCTCTGAAACTGCTTTCCAAAATGTGTTGTATTCATTGTATGGTAAGCTAAATTCTTGCGCAGTTTCTTTAACTATTTTTGCTATTTTGCTATAATGTACGTGACTAATGTTTGCAAACAAGTGGTGTTCTACTTGCCGGTTTAATCCACCTGTATAAAATTCTACAATCCAACTTTTCGGTGAAAAATTTGATGTTGTAAACAATTGATGAATAGCCCACGTGTTTTTCATATTTCCGTTTTCATCAGGAGTAGGCATTTCTGTATTAGGCATTACGTGCGCTAATTGAAATATAACACTTAAAATAATACCAGCAGTGTAATGCATAATTAAGAAGCCAAGTAAAACTTCCCACCAAGCAAAGCCTAATGATAATGGTAAAACAACCCAAATAGAATAATAAATTATTTTTCCAATAATTAATTTAGTCCATTGTGTCGCTGGATGCGGAAGTTTGCCATAAGCTAACTTTCTTTTAAGATATTTATATGTTTGTACAAAATCGGTAGTAATAGCCCAATTTGCAGTTAATAAACCATATAAAAAGAAGGCGTAATATTTTTGATACTGATGAATTTTTAACCATTTTGTATGCTTAGAAAAACGAATAATTCTACCTGCATCAATATCTTCATCATGACCTTGTATATTTGTGTAAGTATGATGTAATACGTTATGTTGTACTTTCCAGTTATAGTCGTTTCCAGCTAAAATGTAAATACTACTTCCCATTAATTTATTAACCCATTTTTTACTTGAAAAAGAACCATGGTTGGCATCATGCATTACATTCATGCCAACACCAGCCATTCCAATCCCCACAATGACCATGAATAATATTTGAGCCCAAACAGGTAAGTCAATAGTTAAAATTAAAACAACAGGAACAATAAGTAAAGCAAACATAACAATGGCTTTAGTGTATAGCTTCCAGTTTCCTGTGCGTTTAATGTTATTATCTTTAAAATAATCATTAACACGCTTATTCAGCGTTTTAAAAAATTTTGCTGAGTCCGTTCTCGAAAAGGATAAAGCTTGTTTTGTCATGCTATTAATTTTAAATATGCATACAGATTATTGTGTATAAACAATATGCGGCGCAAAGATAGGTATAAACCAACTTAAGTAATAACGTTTTTTTGTAAAAAAACGGATATAAAAAGTATATTTTTGTTGAAAATTTAACATTACATGGAACTTGTTTTAAAATATTTCCCGAATTTAACGGAAGATCAAATTGATAAATTCAAGAAATTAGAATCGCTTTATCAAGATTGGAATTTAAAAATTAATGTCGTCTCTAGAAAAGACATAGACGAGCTTTATTTAAGGCATGTTTTACATTCTTTAGGCATTGCAAAAGTTATTAGTTTTAAAGATGGAAGCCGTATTATGGATGTTGGTACAGGTGGTGGTTTTCCAGGAATTCCTTTGGCAATTTTATTTCCAGAATGTTCTTTTCATTTAGTTGATAGTATAGGGAAAAAACTAAAAGTAGTCGATGAGGTTGTTGAAGGCTTAGGGTTAACTAATGTAAGAACAACACATAGCCGTGTAGAAGATATTAATGAAACATACGATTTTATAGTAAGTCGTGCAGTAGCTGCTATGCCAACATTTGTACATTGGGTAAAAGGAAAAATTGCTAAAGAACAAAAGCACGAGCTTAAAAATGGTATATTATATTTAAAAGGAGGCGATTTAACCGAAGAACTTAAAGATTATAGAACTACTACAATTTATAATTTACCCGATTATTTTTCAGAAGATTTTTATGAAACAAAAAAAGTGGTGCATTTACCTTTAAAATTTAAAGGGTAATTATTTTAAGGCAATCAATTTGTCAATATATTTTTTAAAGTATAAATTTTGGTTTTGATATAAGTATGTATTGCTATATTGTTCAATATCTGTAATTGTTTTCTGGGGTAATAATATAGCATTGGCTCTATCAAAATTTAATTTAGCATTTACTAAATCATCTATTTGATAGTACGTTATAGCTAAGCCAAGATAAGAATCAAAATCTACTGAGTCAAATTTTAGAGCTGAAGAAAAATCAGAAATAGCCTCATGATATTTGCCTAGGTATAAGTTTGATGAGCCACGATAAAAATAAGCATAAGAATTATTTTTATTAAGCCTTAATGATTTAGTTAAATCTGACTTTGCTTCTTTGAAATAATTTAATTCCATTAAAAATATACCTCTATTATAATATGAATCAGCATTTGGTTCAATCAAAACAGCTGTATTAAAATCTTGTACTGCACTTTTGAGATTTCCTGAAGATTTGTAAGCATATGCACGTAATGTATATGCCATAGAGTTGTATGGGACTTCTTTTATATAACTTGAAAAATCTTTTATAGCACTATCAAATTCTCCTAAATCAAATTTCACGCAAGCTAAGCTATAAAGAGCGTCTAAAAATCTTTTATCAAGTTCATGGGCTTTAGCGTAATCATTTTTTGCGCCTTCAAAATCTTGTAAACTATATCTAGAGTTTCCTCTGTTATAATATGTGTCTGCATCTGGTTCCGTTAGTATAATCTTAGAATAGTCTGCAATTGCGCCGTAATAATCACCCAAATCATTTTTTGCAATGGCTCTATAGAAATAAGCGTCAAGTTTTTCAGGTTCTAACTCAATAGCATCTGTAAACAATTCTATTTTTTCTTTTAAATCGATTGTTTTAAGTCCTTTTCTTATAATTTTATTGGCTTGACCAAGTATAATTATTGGAAATACAATGAAGATTATGATAATGCTTTTTTTCATAGTTGGAATAGCAACAAATAATATGCCGTTTTTTCAGAATAAAGTTAGTGATATTTTTATTTAAAATAACTTATGTTTTTTTATAATCTTTTAAAAAAATATTTTCAGGTCATAAAACGATTTATTTTCATATAAAATGTAGTTTTTTAGCTACATTAGGTAATTAAAAATGCGTTTCAGCGATTTTATTTGTATTTTAGTCTATAATAATGTATGTTTGCTTTGCTATTTTAATTAAAAATTAGTCTCTCACATAAAAATTAACAGTTTAAAAAAATTTATATGAGAAGATCTATGCCCTCTAGTCTAGCACAGTTTTTAGTTTTTGTGTCCTTCTTACTAATTAGTTTTTTTGGTAATTCGCAAATTATTCAAGTAGAAATTTTAGGAGGAGCCGTCGTTTATCAAGGCTCAACAGTTACAATAAATGCAGGTTCTAGTATTGATTTTAGAATTACTAACATTGATGGGAGTAGTTGTAAAGGGAATAGAAAGGTAAAAGTAAGAGATATAGATATTGATAATACTGCAGACTTTGATATTACACCTAATAATCCCAAAAAAAACATAAAACAAGCAACTTGTTGGGGTAATAGTTATAGTAAACGACTTGATTTTAACATAGAAAACACTAGGTATGATTGTGCAACAGTAAGTACTTTGGTTACTATAGAAATGCGTAATTTACCTGATTTTACGTTTACTGTAGAAGTTAATTCTGCTCCTGAAATCTATGTTTTAGGAGGTGACCCATGGGAAGAGGTAGATCATAATAGCGGAACTACAACAGATAGTAACGGAACGTATTTTGGTGTGGTAGAAGAAGGCACTGTTATTACAAGACGGTTTTTAGTAGCAAATATTGGTAGTTGTGATATGAATATTCTTTCTGCTACAAGTAATAATGCAGACTTTGTAGCAACATCTTCACTTTTTGGAATTCCATATAATGATTTAGAGCCTTATAGGGGTATTTATATAGATGTTACTTTTACGGCGCCTATAGCTGGAACAGGAACACAATCGGCCACAATTAGTATTTCAACTAACGATCCTGATATCGATCCGTTTTTGCTAAATGTTAGTGCAGAAATGTTTAATGAGAATATACCAGGTCCAGGAGGTATTACATCAAGCTTTAAATTATGGTTAAAATCGACTAGAGGTATTGTTACTTCAGGTTCTGCTTTAACAGATTGGTTAGATTTAGGTACTAATGGTAAAAACGCTACTACTGTAGTGGGTAAAGAACCAACATTTGTAGATGACGAGTTAGAAAATATTAATTTCAATCCTGTAGTAAAATTTGAAAATGATGGAGCTAGTATTGAACAATATATGTATAACAATACGTCTCCAATAAGTGGTTTTTATAACCATGATATTTTTATAGTGATGGTGCCTGAAGCAACTATGACGAGCGCATCTACTAGAAATACCATTTTTGCAGGTATAGATTCTGGTAATGCAGGAGATATTACAGGTGTTGGATTTGGGAATTATTCTTCAGAATTTACAGGTGAAACTTTATCTTATAATCAAGATGTCGATGGAGGAGGAAGTTTTAATGGGGACGCAGTAATAGGTTCGTCATATGCTAATGCAGGAATTATTAATGTTAGAAATAATTTGGCTGTGTCTCCTACAGCACAAGAAATCTTATACAATTCAGATGTTTTAGCAACAACGAATGTTACAGATGTTGCTTTTACAAATATTTCGGGTAGCGAATATTGGTTAGGAAAGAATTTTGATATACAAGGAAGTTTAAATGGTCGTGTTGCAGAGGTTTTTACATTTTCTGAGCGTTTAACTGATGCAGATAGACAAAAGGTAGAATCATATTTAGGGATTAAATATGGTATCACTTTAGGAGCGTCAACTGAAGCAGAAAAAGATTATATCAATTCATTCGATACTTCAGTTTGGGACATTTCAGCTGATGCTGCTGCGTTTAATCATCATATAGCAGGTATTGGTCGAGATTCCATTTCCGATTTAAATCAAAAACAATCTAAAACCATCAATACTACTGGAGAGGTAACTATAGGATTAGGAGGTATATATACTACAAATACTATAAACCCTAATGAGTTTAAAGCTGATGGTGATTTTTTAGTATGGGGTTGTAATAACGCTCCTTATACAGGTGTGAATACTAATACTGTAACTATTGCAACAGGTATTACTACAACCTTAACAAGAATTGATAGAAAATGGAAAATAGTTGAATCTATTGAATCAGGATCTGGAGGCGATATTGAAACAGTCTTTATGTCTATTCCGGTTACTGTATTTAATAGCTTTCCAAAATTGGCTTCAGAAGAATATGCGCTTATTGTTGCTGATAATCCTAATTTTGCTGATGGAGATATTATTGATGTTATTCCTTTAGTGTTAACGGAAGATGACTATGGGGACTTTCATCTTAAAACATGGTATGATTTTGATGATACTAATTATTTTACTTTTGGTAAAGTCTCAAATTTATCTGAAAACCATTCTATGAATTTGACTTCAGGTGATTTTCTCGTAGGAGGATCTGATCTTAGATTTAATGTCGATTCTTTTTCTATTTCAGCATGGATTAAATGTGCAGCTAATGCTAGTGATAGAACTATAATGGCTAAAGGAGAAAAGTTTCAGGTTAGATTAAATGGAACTGGAAATGTAGAAGTTTATTTTGATAATATTGTTACACCAGTATTTACTTCAACTATGGATGTTGACGATGGGAAATGGCATAATATGGCTTGTGTTTATAATAGTGGTTCATTGTTAATGTATATTGATGGTGTTTTAGATCATGTTGTTCAGGATATAGTCAACCCTTACATTAGAGGTAGGGATAATTTTTCTATTGGTGCGGTATATAATGATAAGAATAGCATTACTAATCCGCTCATGGGCGAAATTGATGAAGTTTGTATATGGGGTGTTGGGTTGACGGAAAGTCAAGTACGGTATTTAATGAATCAAGAAATTGAACGATTTGATGATGGTGGTTATGATTATATAAGAGGGAAAATATTACCTCAAGCTGCATCGAGTAATGAAATAACAAATATAGAATGGGGTAATTTAAAAGTGTACTATAATTTTAATTCTTTTTATGGCTCAACAGCAAAATGGTTAGCATACAATCTAGATGATGATATAGACGAACCTTATTTTTTACGATTAAATTATTTAAATAAAAACAAACAGGTTGTAGATTATCAAACGGCTCCTTTACCTTATAAGTCTGCAAATGCTGGCGATTGGGATACAGCCACAACATGGAGTGATAATGCAGATCAGGTTATTCCAAATTCTTTAAGTTTAGATGGTACAACCATTATTGATTGGAATATTGTTGAAATTTCACATGATATTGATTCTGGCGATAGAGATATTTCGCTTTTAGGTTTAATACAAGCAGCAGGAACATTAACTATGGCAGATCCTGTAGTAACAATTCCGGTTGAAAATAATGCAGGTCAAGCCTTAACTATTTCTCATTATTTAGAGTTAGATGGTGTTATAGATTTAGTTGGAGAATCTCAATTAATACAAACCGAAGGTAGTATTATTGATGAAGATAGTGGTGGTTATATTGAAAGAGATCAGCAAGGAACTGCTAATGGTTTTAATTATAATTATTGGTCGTCATCAGTAGGTCCAATTGGTGGTAACGTTGCAACACGAGGAACAGGTATTTCATCAACAAATGCTAATCATACGCTTGCAGATGTTATAAAGAATGGTACAGATTCTGATGGTTATGCAGATCTTAATTTTGACGCTTCTCCTTCTGGAGGAACAACGCCTCCTCCAGGTTTATCAAGAACTATTAGTACTTATTGGTTGTATAAATTTTATGGAGCTGCAGATAATTATTATGCGTGGGCAAAAATAGATGAGAGTTCTTCTATATTACCTGGTGAAGGGTTTACAATGAAAGGGACATCAGGCTCAGTGCCTATTACTGATATGCAAAATTATGTATTTAGAGGTTTGCCAAATAATGGGGATATTACTTTAGCTCTTGATAAAACATCGGGAGAAGTCGAAAGATTAATAGGGAATCCTTATCCATCTGCTATAGATGCAACTGAATTTATATTAGATAATATGAGTGTTGCTGATGGTGGCAATAACACCACAGGAACTGTATTTAATGGCGCTTTATATTTTTGGGATCATTTTGGAGAGCAAAACTCACATAATTTAGCTGATTATGTTGGAGGATATGCAACTAGAAATTTAATAGGTGGAGCTGCTGCAATTTCTAATGATAGTCGAATTAATAATACATCAGATGGAGGAAGTGCCGCAATTGGAACTAAAGTGCCAGGGGAATATATTTCTGTTAATCAAGGGTTTTTTGTTTCGACGGTTTTAGGTGGTTTTGATAATGATAATGGAGTTGCTATTTCTACCGTTGATGGTGGAGATATTGTATTTAAAAATAGTCAACGTGTTTATGCTACTGAGGATGGTACAAATTCTTTGTTTTTAAAGTCTCCAAATAAAAAAGCAAGTAAAAGTAATATTGGCAAAAAGGATAATACTCCAACAATAAAACTATTATATAGTTCTCCTTTAGGGTATCACAGGCAAATAGTTTTAGGAGAAAATAAAAACGCCACTGTTAATTTTGATATGGGTTATGATGCTTTTATGGTTGATGTTGCTGTAGAAGACATGTATTGGGAATTAAATAAGAGCAAATTAGTCATTCAAGGAGTTAATCGTTTTAATTCACCTCAAGAATTTCCGTTAGGTATAATTGTTAAAAAAGCAGGTTTAGCAAGTGTGAAAGTAGAAACTATAGAAAATATTGATACAGACACTTCAATTTTTATAAAAGATAAATTAACAGAAGAAATTTTTAAAGTTAATAATACTGCGTTTGATGTTTTCTTAGAGCCAGGAATTTACGAAGATAGGTTTGTGCTAGTTTTTCAATATGCTACTGATAATAAATCATTAAATGTTGAAGAGAGTGTTAATGATGAAATTGATAATGTAATAGTTTATTATGATAACAAAGTGTCTAGGGTTGAAGTTATTAATAAAAATGATTTAAATATTTTAAATGTTTCAATTCATAATGTTTTAGGACAAAGAGTTAAGTATGTAGAATCAAATTCAACTTCAAATATTTCAATTCCTGTTAATGAGTCTAAAGGAACTTATTTTGTTAATATACATGCCGTAGAAGGTATGTTTACTAAAAAGATTATTTTAAATTAAATATTTATCTAATAGAATTTAAGTTTATTTTTTTTTTTTTTTTTTTTTTTTTTTTTTTTTTTTTTTTTTT
>NZ_JBISCC010000111.1:0-54048 GCF_044385915.1 Thalassobellus citreus
GCTGTTAACCAGTTAGGAACTAAATCCTGAGTAGCTGCCATCATTTTTGTGGCTATTTGGTTTAATATTTGTCCTTTGTACGGTATACCTTTTGGCATCACGACATCGAACGCCGATAACCTATCGGTTGCAACCATTACCAATTCTTCATCGTTAATATTATAAACGGCTCTTACTTTTCCTTTGTACAGGCTTTTTTGACCTGGGAAATTAAAATTTGTATCTATTATTGTATTACTCATTATTTCTTCCTTTTGGCTTTTAGCGACTAGCTTTGAGCTTAAGGAATCTTGTTATTAAAGCCTTACCAGAAACCCATCGTGATGATGCACAAATAAATAATGCTTTTGATGCTATGATGACTATTTATCGCGACCAATGCATTGTTAAAACAAAACCGTATGATGGAATTATAGAATTGTTAGATCAGTTAAAATCGCGCTCATTAAAACTTAGTGTTTTATCTAACAAAGCAGGCGAACTTACTAAAAAAACAGTTGCCGCCTTGTTTCCAAATTATTTTGAACATGTATTAGGTTTAAACATTGAAGCTCATAAAAAAACCAACCCCTATTAAAGCCTTTGAAATAAGTAAAAGTTTAAGAATAAACCCTGAAGACATTATTTACGTAAGCGATACAGGTATTGATATGCAAACCGCTAATAATGCAAACTTGCTTACTGTAGGTGTTTCTTGGGGTTTTAGAGATAAAGAAAAATTGATTGATAACAGCGCAAAACACATCATAAATAACCCATTAGATTTAATTGAACTTTTGTAGTGAGATTAAAAAAATCAAATAATATATTTATAAATATAAAAGCTAAACAAACTATTAATTACAATTCTTTTAAAAAATATTTATTTTCCTCTTTTCTAAATTTAGTAGGTGTCATACCCGTTTTAGAGCTAAAAAAACGTGTAAAATAATGTGGGTAATTAAAACCTAATGAATATGCAATCTCACTTATTGAGTTATTAGTTGTTAATAATTTATTCTTGGCTTTTCTAAGTACTAAATTGTTTATATGCTCTTTTATAGAATACCCCGTCTCTTTTTTTAGTAAGTCACTTAAATAATTAGGTGAAAAGTTCATTTTTTCTGCAAAATATTGAATTGATGGAAATCCTTTTTCTACAAGAGTACTCTCTTCTAAATAAGTATTTAAATTACTTTCAAAATCCACCAAAATACTTTGATTGTTTATACTCCTACTAATAAACTGGCGTTCATAAAAGCGTAGCGAATAGTTTAATAATAATTCTAAATTTGAAACAATCAAATTCTGACTATGTTTATCTATCATTTGAATGTACTCTTCTCTAATTTTAGCCGCTATATTATTCAATATGTCTTTTTCGTTTTCAGAGAGATGTAAAGCTTCATTTGCTTCATATTCAAAAAAATTATATTGATTCATTTTTTGACTTAAACTAAACTGCTGAATTAAATCTGGATGAAAATATAATACCCAACCATTTTCTTCATTTTTTTTCAAAGCTTTAGTAGCCATAATCACTTGGTATGGTGCTGTAAAAAGCAAAACCCCCCTTTCAAAATCAGAACTAGTCATACCATATAGCATACCACAATGCTCATCTTTTAACGAAATAGTATAAAGGTTTGTTACAACTTTCACTCCTATCATTTCTTCTTTTATTTCCAAATCGGAAACATTTACTAATGAAATTAAGGGGTGATTAGGTGCATCAAAGTTTAATGCATTATGCAACTCTGCAATAGAATTTATATGAATAATTGTACTCATTATTAATGGTTAGTTTTTTAATCAAAAATAGAATTCTTAAATGTATTATTTATCAGTTTCTGTAAAAAGTGTTAGCAATTCCGTTTTTAGTGTTATTGCACTTATTCTTTATTTGTAATATTTGTTATGTATTTCATCGACTATTAACACCTTTTCAACGATAAAAAATTATAATACCATTAAAAACGCAACAAATATTAAATCTATTTATATGACAAAAAGCACTTTAACAAAAAACTTATTTACAATAGCGGTAGTATTATTTCCCTACACTATTTCATATGCTCAAGATGTATTATTAGCATCAGGAAATACAACAACAGATACTGGAGGTTCTGTTAGCTACTCTGTTGGTCAAATAATGCAACAAAATGCTACAAATTCAAATGGTTCTGTTGTTAAAGGCATTCAATTTAATTTTGATGCTTCAAGTTTAACGGTTATAGATTTAGAAACCAATCTAGATGTTTCAACCTATCCAAATCCAACAACATCTATTTTGAATGTTCAAATTGATAATTTCAAACCGAAAGCAATGTCTTACAAACTATTTGATATTTCTGGAAAATTAATAACCAGCGGAACCATTAAAGATAAAACTACTAAGATTAATGTAAACCACTTAGAAATGGCTACCTATCTTCTAAAAATTAATAATACACATAACCACACAACCAAAACATTTAAAATAATTAAAAATTAATCCGATGAAAAAACTAGCCCTAATTATAATTTTACTATTAGTCTCAATTTCTATTGAAGCACAAACACCGGAAAAATTAAGCTATCAAGCTATAATAAGAAATTCTAGCGACGCAATTTTAGCCAACAAATCTATTGGCATACAAATTAGTATCTTACAGGGTTCTGCTAGCGGAACTACTGTTTATACAGAAACACAAAAACCAAACACAAATGCTAATGGTTTGATTTCTATTGAAATTGGAAACGGAACTTCTAATGATGACTTCACAACCATAGACTGGTCTGCAAACACTTATTTTATTAAAACTGAAATAGATCCTATTGGAGGCAACTCATACAACATTACAAGCACAAGCCAGTTAATGAGTGTGCCTTATGCATTGTATGCAAAAACATCTGGTAGTTCAATTCCTGGGCCTCAAGGAATAAAAGGAGACCAAGGTGAAACAGGACCAAAAGGGGATCAAGGGAACACTGGAGCAACTGGACCTAAAGGCGACAAAGGTGATCAAGGGGACACTGGAGCAACTGGATTAAAAGGTGACAAAGGTGATCAAGGAGACCAAGGGGATACTGGACCTAAAGGCGACAAAGGTGATCAAGGGGACACTGGAGCAACTGGATTAAAAGGTGACAAAGGTGATCAAGGAGATACTGGAGCAACTGGACCTAAAGGAGACAAAGGTGATCAAGGGGACACTGGAGCAACTGGACTAAAAGGTGATAAAGGAGATCAAGGGGATACTGGAGCAACTGGACCAAAAGGTGATCAAGGGGATACTGGCGCAACTGGACCTAAAGGTGACAAAGGAGACCAAGGTGATACTGGTGCAACTGGACTAAAAGGCGACAAAGGTGATCAAGGGGACACTGGAGCAACTGGATTAAAAGGTGACAAAGGAGACCAAGGGGATACTGGAGCTACTGGACTAAAAGGTGACAAAGGTGATCAAGGGGATACTGGAGCAACTGGACCTAAAGGTGACAAAGGTGATCAAGGGGATACTGGTGAAACTGGACCTAAAGGTGACAAAGGAGACCAAGGGGATACTGGTGCAACTGGACCTAAAGGAGACAAAGGAGACCAAGGTGATACTGGAGCAACTGGACTAAAAGGTGACAAAGGTGATCAAGGAGACCAAGGGGATACTGGTGCAACTGGACCTAAAGGAGAAACTGGGGATACTGGATTTATTGGAGAAATAAAACAAACTATAGGCTCTATGCCAGCTGGTTGGATTCAATTAAACGGACAAGCTATATCTAGCTTAACAACTAATCAACAAACAAATGCAGTTAGTTTAGGGTTATCGGGTAATTTACCAGATGCAAGCAATGCTTATTTAAGCCAAAATGGAAATGCTTTAGGAAGTGTAAATGGAGACAACTCAAAAAATATAGTTCAAAATAATTTACCGAATATTAACCTTACAGGAGTTACAAGTACAAACGGAGACCATACTCATAACCTAACAGGTCCTTTTACTAACTCATTAAGAATTACTGGGAATGACACTAGTAATGGACAAGATAGTTCACCAAACGAACCTGATATCAGAAGAGCTGGGACACCTACCATAAGTTCTTCAGGTGATCATAATCATACAGTTTCAGTTTCTTTAAACGGAGGTGTAACACAACAAGTTTTTGATTTTACACCAAAAACATTAAGTGTTAATACTTATATTTTTTTAGGAGAATAAATTAACAGTTTTTATAAAAAAAGAGGTTGTTTATTAAAAATTGAACAACCTCTTTTTTATTTCAAAAATTCCTAAATATTTACTTTAACTATAATTTTTAATAATCATGTTGAAATTAAGGTACAGGTGTCGCGTTATTATTGCACCTGTTAACTTTATGTGATTTCTCAATGCGTTCGAAAGAACAAAACAAAAAAGACCTTGTTTTTACAAGGTCTTTTTTGTTATTTAAAGTTTTCTAAGTATTTATTTCAAATACTTCAAAACATTAGCTTCAATACGCTCTTCTATATTTGAAACATCTGCCTTAACAAAAGTTTCTCCTGTAATGTTTTCGTAAAGTTCAATATATCGTTCGCTAACCGATTGAATATACTCATCGCTCATAAAAGGCACTGTTTGCCCTTCTAAACCTTGAAAGTCATTAGCTATTAACCATTGGCGCACAAACTCTTTAGATAGTTGCTTTTGAGCCTCTCCTCTATCTTGACGTTCTTGATAACCATCGGCGTAAAAATAACGCGATGAATCTGGTGTGTGTATTTCGTCTATTAAAACAATTTTACCGTCTTTGGTTTTTCCAAATTCGTATTTGGTATCTACTAAAATTAAGCCACGAGATGCTGCAATTTCAGAACCACGTTGAAATAATTTACGGGTGTAATCTTCAAGAATAATGTAATCTGCTTCTGAAACGATACCACGTTTTAAAATGTCTTCACGTGAAATATCTTCGTCATGATCGCCCATTTCTGCTTTTGTAGCTGGCGTGATTATTGGCTCTGGAAACGCATCGTTTTCCTTCATTCCTTCTGGCATGGGTACACCACAAAGCATGCGTTTTCCTAATTTATATTCGCGTGCTGCATGTCCAGACATATAACCACGAATAACCATTTCTACTTTAAAAGGTTCGCATAAATGACCTACTGCTACATTAGGGTCTGGTGTTGCTGTTAACCAGTTAGGAACTAAATCCTGAGTAGCTGCCATCATTTTTGTGGCTATTTGATTTAATATTTGTCCTTTGTACGGTATACCTTTTGGCATAACGACATCGAACGCCGATAATCTATCGGTTGCAACCATTACCAATTCTTCATCGTTAATATTATAAACGGCTCTTACTTTTCCTTTGTACAGGCTTTTTTGACCTGGGAAATTAAAATTTGTATCTATTATTGTATTACTCATTATTTATTAAAACTTTTATTCGTTTATGAGTTTATTTGTTTATGAAACACTTAGAATGCGCTTAGTGCAACATTTAGTTTCTATTATTGTTTTAAACTAAAAGCCCTAGCCCTGATTGATGCGGCATCCTTTTTTGCCATTAAAAGCAAAAAAGATATAGCTGAAAGCAGGAATAGCTTCTAATATTTTTTATTTTATTTAATACGTTTAGACTGCCTACTTAAACTACTCTCTGTTTTCGATGCTCTTATAAGCTTCAATAACTTTTTTAACTAGTTTATGACGAATAACATCTTTATCGTCTAAAAATATCATGCCTACACCTTCTACATTTTTCAAAATTAATAAGGCTTCCTTTAATCCAGAAATAGTACGACGTGGCAAATCTATTTGACCAGGATCTCCGGTTAACAAAAACTTAGCATGTTTACCCATACGGGTTAAAAACATTTTCATTTGCGCATGCGTTGTGTTTTGTCCTTCATCTAAAATTACAAAGGCATTATCAAGCGTACGCCCACGCATAAATGCCAAAGGTGCTATTTGAATAGTTCCGTTTTCTATATAATGCGCCAATTTTTCGGGTGCAATCATATCGCGCAACGCATCATACAAAGGTTGCATATACGGATCTAGTTTTTCTTTTAAATCGCCTGGTAAAAAACCAAGATTCTCGCCTGCTTCTACAGCTGGACGAGTTAAAATAATTCGCTTTACCTCTTTGTTTTTTAATGCCTGAACGGCTAACGCAACGCCTGTATAGGTTTTTCCTGTACCTGCTGGCCCAATAGCAAAAACCATATCGTTTTTACGCATAAGCTCTACCATTTTACGTTGGTTTGCTGTTTGCGCTTTTATTAATTTACCACCAACACCGTGCACAATTACTTCGCCGCTTTGTTTTGATGTGGCATAATCATCGCTACTTTGACTTGTTAAAACACGTTCAATAACATTTTCGTCTAGTTTATTATACTTTCCAAAATGTTTTAAAAGCATGGTAATACGTCGGTCGAATTCTTCTAGCAATTCTTCATCTCCAAAAGCTTTTATTTTATTTCCGCGCGCCACAATTTTTAGCTTAGGGAAATACTTTTTTAGAAGTTCAATATTAACATTCTGCGCTCCAAAAAACTCTTTTGGAGAGATTTCTTCTAGTTCGATAATGATTTCGTTCAAAGGCGTTGTTTTAATTTTTAAAAATATGTGTTATCAGACCAAATGATTTATTAGTTTTGTATCTCACACATGTGAAACTCAAAAATACATAAATTTGAGTGACCTAACGCTAAAAACATATCAACAATTTTGCCAATGGCAATCATAACTTTAACAACCGATTTTGGAGAAAAAGATCACTTTGCTGGCGCAACAAAAGGCGCTATATATAGTGAGTTACCTGATGTTAGAATTGTTGATATCTCACATTCGGTTTCACCGTTTAGTATTCCTGAAGCGGCTTACATTATACAAAACGCATACAATAGCTTTCCTAAAGGCACCATTCATATTATTGGTATTGATTCTGAAATAAACCCAGAAAACAAACACATTGCTTTAAAGTTAGACGATCATTATTTTATTTGTGCCAACAATGGCATTATGAGTATGATTTGTTCTGAAATAAATCCAGAAAAAATTGTTGAAATTAATATTCATGATAAAGTACAAACCAGTTTTCCTGTACTAGATGTTTTTGTAAATGTAGCTTGCCATATAGCGCGAGGCGGTACTTTAGAGGTTATTGGCAAAACTATTAAAGAAATAAAACCTATAAAAAACATAGTACCTTATGTAAATAAAGATAAGTCGCAAATTATTGGAAATATTATATATATAGACAATTACGGCAATGTTATTACCAACATTAAACGTAGCTTTTTTGAAACCATACAGAAGGGACGTAATTTTGAAATTTCGGCAAGAAATAATAAATTCAAAAAAATATATAACAAATACAGTGATATTGTAAATTTTGATACACCTGAAGAAAAACGACAAGATGAAGGCAGAGGCTTAGTAGTTTTTAATTCTGGTAATTTTTTAGAAATTGCCATTTATAAAAGCAATAGTGCAACCGTTGGAAGTGCGTCTAGTTTAATGGGACTTGGTTTAATGGATACTGTAAGTGTTAATTTTATTACCAAGCCTATTAGTAGCATTGAAAATGATATTTTGCAAAGCGCTACTAAAACAAGAAGCTTTTAATTATGTTTATTAGAATTGTTAAAATGGGATTTAATGAAAAGAACATAGAGGTTTTTCTTAAAAATTTTGATGATTCGAAAAAGATGATAAGAGCATTTAAAGGTTGTTCTTTTTTAGAGTTATATAGAGACAAAAACGATTCTAATATATTTTTTACATACAGCCATTGGGAAACAGAAGCCGATTTAGAACTTTACAGACAATCTGATTTATTTAAAAACGTTTGGAGTAAAACTAAACCACTTTTTAGTATTAGACCTGAAGCTTGGAGTGTTGATAAATTAGAAAGTTTAAAATAAATAGTACATGTACGCCATACTTAAAAAAGAAATAAACTCATTTTTTGCATCACCAATTGGATATTTGGTGGTTGCTATTTTTTTACTACTAAACGGTTTGTTTTTATGGCTTTTTAAAGGTGAATTCAATATTTTAGATTATGGTTTTGCCGATTTATCCCCTTTCTTTTTATTAGCGCCTTGGATATTAATATTCCTTATACCTGCAGTAACTATGCGTAGTTTTTCTGATGAAAAAAAACAAGGTACGCTTGAGCTTTTAGTTACAAAACCAATATCGTACACTCAAATTGTTTTAGGTAAATATTTTGGTGCTTTTATTTTAATTTTAATTGCCTTATTACCTACTTTATTATACGTTTATACGGTTTACCAATTAGGAACTCCTGTAGGTAATTTAGATATTGGAAGTACTTTAGGCTCTTATTTCGGACTACTATTTTTAATTGCTGCTTACACTGCCATTGGTATATTTGCATCTACATTATCAGACAACCAAATTGTGGCGTTTATTACTGCTGTATTCCTTTGCTTTATATTTTATATTGGTCTTGAAGGTATTGCAGAATATGCTTCAAGTAATTTAATAGAACAATTAAGTATGAGTACGCATTATAAAAGTATGAGCCGTGGAGTACTAGACACAAGAGATATTATATACTTTTTAAGTATTACCATACTTTTTTTAGCATTTACAAAGTTAAACTTGAATAAAGAACATAAATGATTTTAACACCAACTTTTGTTATTTTATTAGTAATAGTATTCGTTTTAGTATGGCTATTTACAAACACCATAGATAAACGTAAATGGTTAACATTTCTGTTAAGTATTGTACTAACACCAATTGCTTATTTTTATGTTCTATACCCTGTTATGAATATTTTTAGTAGTTATCATCATGAAAAACATTTTAAATCTGAAGCTTGGAAAGAAACCCCTAGACTTCGCTATGAAATGCTAAATAACATTATTGAAGATAGTCTGTTAGTTCGGAAAAGCAAGCCTGAAATTAATGCGATTTTAGGTGCCAGCGAATGGTATGGATGGGATGATGCCATTAAAGCAAATACACCAGAAAAATGGAATTATAATTTAGGCTTTAAACCAGGTGCATTTAATGATATGCAAGAATGCATTGAACTTGAGTTTTCCAATGATACCGTTAAAACAGTTAGACAATATCAATTAGAAAAGACCTTTGAATAAAACAATAAAACATATAGCAATCCTAATAATTGCTTTAATAGCTATTAATATTATAAGTTATCAAGCTTTTAAACGTTTCGATTTAACCAAGGATGGGCGTTACACGCTTAGCGTTGCTTCTACAAATATTATTAAAGACGTAGAGTCTCCTATTATTGTTGATGTATTTTTAGATGGCGAAGATTTTCCTTCTGAATTTAGAAGGCTTCAACGAGAAACTAAACAGTTGCTAGAAGAGTTTTCTGCAAAAAACAATCGTATTATTTTTCATTTTATAAATCCTCTTGAAGAAGAATCAACACGAGAACGCAACATACAGCAATTAAGCGAACGAGGACTCACACCTATGCAATTAAGTGTAGAAGAAAGCGGAAAATCTTCGCAAGCCGTTATTTTCCCATGGGCGTTAGCGAGTTATAAAGATCAAACAGTTGTTATTCCTCTCATTAAAAATAAAATAGGTGCTACACAACAAGAATTAGTCACCAATTCTGTTCAGCATCTAGAATATGCTTTTGCTAACGGATTTAATAAACTAACCAAACCGAAGCATAAAAAAATAGCCATTTTAAAAGGTAACAAAGAATTAGAAGATAAATACATTGCCGATTTTGTTAAAAAAATTGGTGAGTATTATTACATAGCGCCTTTTACACTAGACAGTGTTTCTAAAAACGCACAAAAAACGCTTAAGGATTTAAAAAACTACGATTTAATTATAGCTGCAAAACCAACCGAAGCTTTTTCTGAAGAAGAAAAACTTGTTTTAGATCAATACACCATGAATGGCGGAAAAAGTCTTTGGCTTATTGACGCAGTTGCTATGGAACAAGACAGTTTATATAATGATAGTGGAAGTAATTTTGCTGTTCCTAGAGATTTAAACTTAACCGATTTATTTTTTAAATATGGTATTCGTATAAATCCTGTAATAATTAGTTCGCTTTACTCTGCTCCTATTACAGTTGCCATGGGTGAAGGAAGTAATTCTCAATTTCAACATTTAAGATGGCCATATTCACCATTAGCAAGTTCAAATAGTCAACATCCCATAGTTAACAATTTAGATTTGGTAAAATTTGATTTTGCAAATCAAATAGACACTCTTAAAAACAGCATAAAAAAAACCATTCTTTTAGAAACAGCAGCTTTAACAAAGCTAGATGGTACACCTAGAGAAATAAATTTACAGGTAGTAACTCAAGAACCTAAACCAGATCTTTTTAATAAAGGAAAACAAACACTTGCAGTACTTTTAGAAGGCGAATTTAATTCGGCGTATAGCAATCGAGTAAAGCCTTTTAAACTTAATGGAGAAAAAGAAAAAAGTGTTCCAACCAAAATGATTGTTATTGCTGATGGCGATGTTATAAAAAACGATGTTGTTAGAAATAAACCGCAAGAATTAGGCTTTGACCGTTGGACTGGAAAAAACTATGGTAACAAAGAATTTTTACTGAATGCAGTTAATTACCTATTAGACGATGATGGACTTATAAACATTCGCTCTAAAGAAATAGCCGTTGCTTTTTTAAATAAACAAGAAACATCTGCTAAAAAAACAAAGTGGCAACTTATAAACATCGCATTACCACTGCTATTACTAGGTCTGTTCGGATTCGTTTTTAATTACTTTAGAAAGAAAAAATACGCGCACTAAATGTTAATAAGTTTGTTTCCAAATATAGACTGTTTGGAATATATTTGTAAGTAGTATTACTTCTTTAAACGAAGTTAGTTTCATGAAACATTTATAAGTAATCAAAGTTTCACTTAATTATTTATGAATGTTGCATTTTTTGCACTGAGTTAAGTCGAAATATGTAATAAAAAAATTAAAAATATCACATGAAGTTTATTGTATCAAGCACATATTTATTAAAACAATTACAAGTTTTAGGTGGCGTTATAAACAGCTCTAACACCTTACCTATTTTAGATAATTTCTTATTTGAATTAGACCACACCAAGCTTACCGTTTCTGCAAGTGATTTAGAAACAACAATGGCATCTTCTTTAGATGTAGAAAGTGAAAGCAAAGGAAGTATAGCTATACCAGCTCGTCTATTATTAGACACTTTAAAAACCTTTCCTGAGCAACCTTTAACGTTTGTAGTTGAAGATAACAATACCATTGAAATAAGTTCTAATCATGGTAAATATGCTTTAGCTTACGCTGATGGAAACGAATTCCCAAAAGCAGTAGCACTTGAAGACCCAAGTAAAACAATAATTACTGGAGATGTTTTAGCAACTGCTATTAGTAAAACTATTTTTGCTGCTGGTAACGACGATTTACGCCCTGTAATGAGTGGTGTGTTTTTTCAATTTTCAACAGAAGGTTTAACATTTGTAGCTACAGATGCTCACAAATTAGTAAAATATACACGTGAAGATATAAAAGCTAATCAAGTTGCCGAATTTATTATGCCTAAAAAACCTTTAAATCTATTAAAAGGTATTTTAGCTGCAAATGAAGATGAAGTAACAATAGAATACAACGAATCTAATGCTAAATTCACATTTGATAATTCAGAATTAATTTGCCGTTTAATAGATGGTAAATACCCTAATTACGAAGCTGTAATACCAAAAGAGAATCCTAATAAATTAGCTATTGATAGAACTCAATTTTTAAATTCTGTGCGTCGTGTTAGTATTTTCTCTAATAAAACAACACATCAAATACGTTTAAAAATTGCTGGAGCCGAATTAAATATTTCAGCAGAAGATATTGATTACAGCAACAAAGCAGAAGAACGCTTAACTTGTGATTACCAAGGAGACGATATGCAAATTGGTTTCAACTCACGCTTTTTAACTGAAATGCTGAATAATTTAAATTCAGACGAGGTTCAACTAGAAATGAGTATGCCAAATAGAGCAGGTATTTTAACTCCTGTTGATGGTCTTGATGAAGGCGAACTTATTACAATGCTTGTTATGCCTGTTATGCTTAATAGCTAATAACTTTCTATTTCTACAAAAGCAAAAAACACTTTACAAAAAACTAAACTAAACAAACTAAACCTTTTGCTTTTGTAATATAAAAACGCTCACCATTTGGTGAGCGTTTTGCTTATCTCATACTAACAAAATAACTAATAAAATTAAAAAGAGATAACGTTTTTTTTAATTAATAAAATTAAAAGTAAAAGGATATACTGGGATGTCTCCTCTACTAGCCTTTATAGCATTTACTATAGGAAAAATGATTGATACAATCCCTAACACTATAAAACCTAATAATCCCAAGCCTAAAAATAATATTAAAGAAATACATATTATAAAGTATACTATTAAACTTAACTGAAAATTTATAATATTTTTACCATGTGCATCCATTTGATACACTTTATCTTTTTGTGTTAACCAGAATACTAAAGGAAGAATTAAACTTCCAAAACCAGTAATTAAAGTAATTAACTGACTTAAATGTGTAATAACAATTAATTGATTGTCTTCTCTCATGATGGTGATTTTTTTTGATTGATACTAATATGACGTTAAAAGAGAATAAATGTTACAAAAAATCAAAAAAAATATCTCCTATTTATTATTTCATAATAATACTCAAGAAAAAAACATTTACATCATTACTTGATAAATGTCAGTTTTATTAGCCAGTAATAAAGTAATTTTGTTATTCATTAAATAATGAGAATTCTATGGACTTGATCAATACAACCTACTTAGCTTTATTTTTAATTATATGTATTGGATTTATTATTGGAAATATTAAAATAAAAGGCATCTCTTTAGATATTTCTGCTATCATTTTTGTTGCATTACTATTTGGTCATTTTGGTGTTTCATTACCAGATATCTTACAAAAAATAGGACTCATATTATTTATTTATACTATTGGATTACAAGCCGGACCTGGTTTTTTTGACTCTTTTAAAGAACAAGGTAAAAATTTAGTTATCATGTCTGTTGTTATTGTTTTATCAGCAGCCATTATTGCATTACTAGCTATATTAGTTTTAGATATTGAAAAACCTATTGCTATAGGTCTCATGGCTGGAGCATTAACAAGTACTCCTGGTTTAGCAACTGCTATTGATGTTACACATTCTCCTTTAGCTTCTATAGGCTATGGTATTGCTTACCCCTTTGGAGTTATTGGCGTTATTTTATTTGTAAAATTATACCCCAAAGTTTTTAGAATAAACATCCCTAAAGAAGAAGCTTCTTATGAAGCAAAAACCCAGAGTCTTTATGAGGAAATTACAAGAAGTCATTTTATTGTAGAAAATGAAAGTGCTATTAATAAAACTATTGAAGAATTAAGAGTACGGTCTATGACAAAAGGTGTTATTTCAAGAGTTATGCATGAAGGAAAAGCATTTACTCCACAAAACGATACTGTTTTACACAAAGGAGACTATGTTAAAGTTGTAGGTAGCAAAGAAGCTTTAAAACGAGTTGAACTACTTATTGGTTCAGAAGTAAATGTTCAGATACCTCTGGGAGCACAATATATGATACAATCTTTTTTATTAACTAAAACCGAGTTAGTAAATACACCTCTTGGAGAACTTAATCTACTAAACAATTACAACGCATCAGTAACACGAATAAGACGTAGTGGTATTGATTTATCTCCAAATCCAAGTTTAAAACTGCAAATGGGAGATAAACTAATGATTGCTTGTTCTAAAGAAAACACCAATCAAATTTCTAGTTTAATTGGGGATAATAAAAGTAAACTTTCCGACACTAATTTCTTTCCTTTAGCATTAGGTATTGTTATTGGTATTTTAGTTGGAGGCGTTTCACTTTCTTTTGGAAACTCAATAACTTTTAATTTAGGCCTTACCGGAGGCGTTTTAATTGTAGCCATGATTTTAGGACGTGTTGGTAAAACGGGAAATGTTTTATGGGTAATGAGTGGGAACTCTAACCAACTTTTAAGACAATTTGGTTTAATGTTATTCTTAGCTTCTGTGGGAACTAAAGCTGGATCTACATTAGTAGAAACCTATTTACAATACGGTATAAAACTATTTTTAATAGGAGGCATTATTACGCTTTTACCAATGATACTAACAGCTATAATTGCTAAATTATTTTTTAAAACAAATGCATTAACTTTTTTAGGAACTATAACGGGTTCTATGACAAGTACACCTGGGTTAGCAGCTATAGACACTATGACTAAAACCAATGCTGCATCTGTAGCTTACGCAACCGTGTATCCTATAGCTATGGTACTTTTAATTATATGTGCGCAATTAATAGGACTTTTCTTTTAACATTTTTTGTTAATTAAGACTGTTTCCTTTACCCATTTGTTTATAATGCTCTTCAAACCATACAGGTTTTTCTATATCATTTTCATAAATATAATCTGCTATTTGTTCAATAACTTTATCTGGATAAGGTAATTTTTGCATAACACCAAAACGCCTAACTGCACCAAACATCTTAGCTTTATTCTCAGTTGGATTACTAATCCAAGATTTCATATCACTTATAAACTCATCTTTTGATGTACCCTTTAAAATATAATGTTTTTTTATAGCAATCATTGGTGGTGCTAATCTAGCATCTTCAGTTGTTGTTGCATTATGACAAGCATAACAATATACTTTCATCATTTTTTTTCCTGGATGAATAGTATCCTTATCTAGCTGTTCTAAAACACTTTGTGAATTATAAGCACTTTTTTTATTTGAATTATTACAACTGAAAAACAATAAACATAAAAGAGCTATTGAGAAAAGAGTATTCTTCATTTATTTAATATTTTAATTGATTTTTTAATCTGTTTTTTTCATTACTAAAAATGGAATATCTATTTTAAAAGCAAATGTTTCAACAGGGTGTTTTGTGAAGAATCGTTCAAAAAAGGAATGCTTTTCATCCATAAACGACAAAATATTTATGTCATTTTCTTCAATATACTTATGAACAATATCATATGTATTCCCTTTTTTAACCTCTAAAAGCTCATGTTTAACTTTCTTAAAGTAAATTTTAAAAAAATCAAAAATACTATTTTGATTTTGTTCTATATGTTTTTCATTAGGTATATGAAGCACACTTAAATTAAATTCAAACATAGATGTTAAGTCTTTTAAAGGCTCTAATGTTTTTATATTAGATGCTAATAAATTACTTGATGTAAAAGCAATATTGTTTAAACCTGTAAAAGTACAACCATCAGGAATTGCTAAAACAGGAACTTTACATCGTTGCATAACATGCACTGTATTTGTCCCAAAAATTACTTTTTCTAAACCAGAAGCTCCTCTGGTTCCCATAATAATTAAATCTATATCATACTTTTCTGAAGCTTGGTTTATAGAATCTACAAAATTATCGTAATCTACTATTGAATAAAGGGTATGATTCTTATTTTTATAACTTGTTTCAATTTGGGTAATTATATTCGTAATCGATTTTTTTGCGGCATCTATTATGGTATTATAAATAGTTGCTGATGGTGAAATAGACATCATATCATCACTAATAAACGAAGAAGCTTTTTGCACATTAAGAACATAAAAATTACAAGCTACATCCTTATATAACTCAACAGCATAATTTATAGCGTTTATAGAATTTTTAGAAAAATCGGTAGGTAATAATATATTTTTCATAGCTCTAAAAAATTGATTACAAAGTAAATATAACCTCCCAAACAAGTAAAAACTATGACAATTATCAGTTGAGAATAAATTCATACATTCCTTAAAATAAAAAAAATTAGTATAATATTTTAAAGCATTGTATTTTCGGCACAATAAATGTTATTTGATACGTTAATATCTACAAACTCGCTTTACATGATGACACGCTTATTATTTATTTTTATTTTACTTACAACACTAAATATCAAAGCACAAAACAATGCTATTGGTACAAGTGAAAAATTAACGTATACTGCCTCTTATAATATGTCTGGTATATTAACAGACTTAGCAGAAGTAACAATGGCAACTAGCACTGTTAAAACATCAAAAGCGACGCTCTTAAGACTTAAATGTACTGCTGCTACATATAGTAAATGGGATAATTTTTTTAAAATAAGAGATTTATATGAAAGCTATGTAAACCCCAAAACACTAACACCTTATTTATATAATAGAGACCTTAATGAAGGAGGTTATCATAAAAATGTAAAATACAATTTCAGTCACAAAACCAAAACGGTTAAATCGACACTAAAAAAGAAAAACAATTACGAACTAAAGAGAAGTGTTACTATAGGTTCTAACACAAAGGATATTGTATCTACAATGTATTACATTAGACTATTAGACTATACAACTATGTCTAAAGGCAGTAAAAAAACTATTACAATTATTTTTGACAGTAAAGAAATTAAAGGGGTAATAACCTTTTTAGGAAAAGAAACCATTAATACTGCAATTGGAAATAAAGAATGTTATAAACTAGCTATAAGCTCCAATCAAAAAAATGCATTGCAAGGACAAAACAATAATTTTTTATGGATAACTGCAGATGAAAATAAGATTCCTGTTTATGGCAAATTTAAAATCCCTGTTGGTAATGGTGAGTTAAAAATAAAATCGGTTTCTGGGTTAAAAAATTAATTAAATGAAAAAAATTTCTACCATTTTAGCAATAATATTTTCTGTTTTAGCAATTATACTAGCAGTATTACCTGTGTCTAACCTTGCTATCATACCTGCTATTCTTTCTCTTGCATTTGGCTTGTTTGCTTTTTATTTGTCTAAAAAAACTGGGCAAGTAAAAAAAATAATTCAATTTACTTTTTTTCTTACTATTGCAGCTCTTTCTATAACTATTTACAAATCAGTATTCACAACTACTCAGGTTGCAAGTACAGAAGGATTAGAAAAAACAGAAGCTAAATTAGAAGAAGAGTCTATTAACGAATTAGAGAACATAGAAATAGATGATTTTGAAATTGATGAATCTGAACTAGAAAATATCGATCTAGAACAGTAAGCAATTTCTTCTTTTGTTATATATTTGCAATTAGTATTAAATCAAGCTAAGTAAGCACTCATGTCTTAAAAGACTATTATAACATGAAAACCTTCTGGATTCTCTCAATATTTTCTTTAATAGGCACTTGTGCTACACAAAAGTACACTACTAAAATTCAAAGTGTTAAAGATAGTATTCAACTAGAAGACAGCACTCTTGTTTTTAAATATGCAAATACTATTAATTCTGAAGAATTAAGCACTCATTTATATAAATACGCATCTGATGAATTTAAAGGGCGAGAAGTAGGTGAAGAAGGTCAAAAAAAAGCAGTTGAATTTATAAAAGATTATTATGTATCTGAAGGTATTGAATCTGCTTTTGGAGGCACAAATTATTATCAAACCATACCTAAAAGCTTCTTTAACGGAGAGTATAATGCTTCTGAAAACGTTTTAGCATTTATTGAAGGTACTGAAAAACCTGATGAAGTAATCATAATATCTGCGCATTTAGACCACCTTGGAATTGATGAAGACGGACAAATAAATTATGGAGCAGATGATGATGGTTCTGGCACAGTAGCCCTTATGGAAATGGCTCAAGCCTTTCAATTAGCTAAAAAAGAAGGTAACGGCCCTAATCGAAGTATTTTATTTTTACATCTTACTGCAGAAGAAATTGGTAAAAAAGGTTCTGAATATTACGTCAACAACCCTGTATTTCCTTTAGAAAACACCTTAGCAAACCTTAATATAGACATGATAGGAAGGGTTGATAAAATTCATGAAAATAATAAAAATTACTTATACCTTATAGGTGCTGATAGAATAAGCAAAGAGCTGCATTACATTTCTGAAAAAGTTAATAATACTTACTTCAACATAGATTTAGATTACAGATACAACGTAGAAGGAGAAAAGAACAATTATTATACACGATCTGATCATTATAACTTTGCAATGCATGGTATACCTGTTATATTCTATTTTAATGGCGAACATAAAGATTACCACAGACCCAGCGATACACCTGATAAAATAGAATACGAATTATTAGAAAAGCGTACCAAACTCATTTTTGCTACAACATGGCAATTAGCTAATCAAAAACACTATTTGGCAGCAGACAAAGACAATGAACTATTAAAATAGCACGAAAGGCTATTCATATTTATATTACTTTTTGTAATATCGTACCTCTAAAACTAAAACTTTTGAAATGCGCCATAAAAAATAAGCTAAAATAAACTTATTTTAATATAGGCAAATTACATCTGAACTAATTAATAACTCATACAGATGAAAAAATTATTATTACTTTTTTACACTACACTCTTTATTACGTCATGCATCTCTTCTCAAAACAAAAAAGAATCTAAAAACAGCTCAGATGCTACAAATTATGCTAAAAAAATTACGGCTGGCGAATTAAAAAGTATGTTATACAGATATGCTTCCGATGAATTTGAAGGAAGAAAAACTGGAGAACCTGGACAAAAAAAGGCCATAAACTATATAAAAGATTTTTATATTTTTAATAACATCCCCTCTCCTATTGCTAATGGTGATTATTTTCAAGAAATCCCAGAATCCTATTTTAAAGGAAAAGCTAAGGCTTCAGAAAACGTATTAGCTTATATAAAAGGATCTGAGAAACCAGATGAAATTATTATTATATCTGCACATTTAGACCACATAGGTATATCTGGTAGAGGCAATATTAATAATGGAGCTGACGACGATGGTTCTGGTACAGTCGCTATTATGCAAATAGCAAAAGCTTTTAAAGCCGCCGAAAAAGAAGGCTGTGGACCTAAACGAAGTATTTTATTTTTACATGTTACAGGAGAAGAAATAGGACTTTTTGGATCACGCTATTATGCTGATGTAAACCCTATTTTTCCTTTAAAGAATACAGTTGCCGATTTAAACATAGATATGATTGGTCGTGTAGACTCTAAACATGAAGGGAAACCTAACTATTTATATTTAATAGGGTCAGACAGATTAAGTCAAGAACTACATGATATTTCTGAAGCTGTAAATAAAAAGTACTTTAATTTAGATTTTGATTATACTTATAATAACGAAAACGATCCAAACCGCTTTTATTATAGATCTGATCATTATAACTTTGCTAAAAACAATATTCCTGTTATCTTTTATTTTAACGGCACACATGCCGACTATCATAAACCAACAGACACACCAGACAAAATTAACTACGAATTTTTAGAAACACGTACACGTTTAATTTTTCATACTGCTTGGGAGTTAGCAAATCGAGATGAACGTGTAAAAGTTGATTAAAAATATTTACTTATTCTAAAATATAATCAGCACTTACAAATTCTATTGGTTCTGATGGAAATAAATTCGGATTATCATCCACAACACTATAAGTTAAAATACAAGAACTATTAGCTGAAATAACTTGACAGTCACTATTAGGAACACTTGTAGACGTCGCTCCTCCTCCAATTGTCAATGTTATTTGAGGATTACCTTTTACATCAAAATCATTGGAGTTAAAAAATTCAACCTCATAAGATAACGATTCTTCATTTGTAGCTGTTTGCTGAATAAATACAAAACTTAAAAGCTTATAGGTTACAGGTTGAGGATCAAATTCAGTTATAGGAGAATCATCTTCTGGACATGAAAAAAAGAGGAAAGGTAAAAAACACAAAAAAAACATTCTTAAATACTTCATTAAAATATATTTTTAATCATTGGAATTAACAAAAAAAGCCTTTCAATTTCTTGAAAGGCTTTTACTTTTTGGGTGGAAGACCGGATTCGAACCGGCGACCCTTGGTACCACAAACCAATGCTCTAACCAACTGAGCTACAACCACCGTGTAACGCATTTTGTAATGCGTGTGCAAATGTAATTTATTTAACCCTTATCTACAAAGACTTTTTTTAAAATTTTACTTAAAAATTAAAAATAATTCCGAAGAAAAACTTAACTACTTTAAATCGAACAAACTATCAACAGCAACATAACGCTCAACATTATACCCTTCTGCATATTCAACACCAATAAGTCGCCCTAAATCTTTTGCTCTGTACTTAATACTGTCAGTAAAGTTCTTGCTAGAGATAGGAGTTTCTGGCTCATTACTGTTTTTATCATAAAATTGCGTTTTATACGCCAATACCGATGCCATTTTTTTATCCATAAATCCTGTAACATCAACTACAAAATCTGGTTCTAAGTTTTTCCATTGCATATAATGGTAAACTTGCTTAGGTCTCCAAGGACTTTGCAGCTCTTCATTATCGTTTTTTGTTTCAATTTTAATCAATCCACTTAAAAAACAAGCATCACTTACTAGTTTGCTACCTTTACCATGATCAATATGTCTATCATCAATAGCATTACAAATCACTATTTCTGGCTGATACTTTCGTATCATTTTAATAATGGCTAATTGATGTTGTTTATCATTTACAAAAAAGCCATCAGCAAACCTTAAGTTTTCTCGCACTGTAACACCTAATATTTTCGCAGCTTCTATAGCTTCTTCATCTCTTGTTTCAGCAGTCCCACGTGTTCCTAATTCACCTCTTGTCAAATCTATAATTCCAACTTTTTTACCTAAAGTAATTTCTTTAGTTAATGTAGCACCACAACCTAATTCAACATCATCTGGATGTGCTCCTATGGCTAGTATATCTAATTTCATGTGTTTTTAATTTATATTCACCCCTTTTAATTGGTTCAATTCAAAAATATAACAATAAACATTATACTCTGCCTTTTTATTATAAATAAAAATAAAAGGGTGTTATCTCTAATAATAAATCGTGCTTTGTTTTAAACCTTTTTTAATTTTTAGCTAGAAATCAATACGAGTATTAAACATAAAAATCTAATAAAAAACTATAATTACCTAGAAACCAATATTACGAAAGCGTATTTGTATATATTATTGTCATATTTATCTTATAAAACATAACAATAATCAAAAAGCATCACTTCACTCTAAAGTATGACAATAATCATGAATATTATATATAATGTAATGTAAATTTACTTAGTTATGATAAAACTACACAAAACATAACTGCCTATAATACGGCTCTTTATAATACTTAATTAAAAACTTTTAAAATTTAACAAAAATGAAAGAAGCAACAACAATGCAGAATCATACAAGTTTAGAAAAGTATGGATTAAAAGATGTTACAGTAAACTGGAATTTAACACCTAAAGAACTTCAAAAAATTACAGTTGAAAAAGGGATGGGTAAAGAAACGTCTAATGGGACGCTTTCTATTAATACTGGAAAATTTACAGGACGATCGCCTCTAGATCGTTTTCTTGTAAAGGATGACTATACTGCTGAAAAAGTTTGGTGGGGAAAAACCAACAAACCAGTTTCTTCAGAAAATTTTAATAAATTAAAAAGTGAAATAATAAAATACCTTTCTGGTAAAGAAATATACGCAAGAGACGGTTATGTTTGTGCCGAACCAGAATATAAAACGAATATTAGAACCGTAACCGAATTACCATGGTCTAACATGTTTGTTTATAATATGTTTTTAAGACCAAGTGCAAAAGAATTAGAAAACTTTGAAGAAGATTGGCTAATTCTTTGTGCTCCTGGGTATGAATGTCCAGACCCAAAAGCATATGGTATTCGTCAAGGCAATTTCTCAATACTTGACTTTACACAAAAAATCGCTTTAGTTGGAGGATCTGCCTATACCGGGGAAATGAAAAAAGGCATTTTCTCTGCATTAAACTTGACTTTACCAATAGAGAGAAACGTATTACCAATGCACTGTTCAGCAAATGTTGGTAAAAAAGGAGACACTGCAATTTTCTTCGGGTTATCGGGTACAGGAAAAACCACTTTATCTGCAGATCCAGAACGTAAATTAATTGGTGATGATGAACATGGTTGGACAGCAGATAATACTATTTTCAACTTTGAAGGTGGATGTTATGCTAAAGTAATTGATCTTAGTGAAGAAAAAGAACCAGATATTTTTAGAGCTGTTAAGCCTGGTGCAATACTTGAAAACATTGTGTTTAAAGAAAATGGCGAACCAGACTATATGGATAGTAGTATTACGCAAAACACACGTGTAAGTTACCCTATTCATCATATTGATAATATTCAAGAAACACTTTACGCAAACAACCCTAAAAATATATTCTTTTTAACTTGCGATGCCTTTGGTGTGCTACCGCCAGTATCTAGATTAACTCCTGGACAAGCTGCTTACCACTTTATATCTGGTTATACAGCAAAAGTTGCAGGTACTGAAGCTGGAATTACCGAACCTGTACCTTCATTCTCGGCTTGTTTTGGCGAACCGTTTATGCCACTACACCCAGCTGTTTACGGCGAAATGCTAAGTAAAAAAATGACGGAAGCTGGCGTTAATGTATGGTTAATTAATACTGGATGGAGTGCAGGACCTTACGGAGTAGGATCTCGTATAAAATTAAAATATACAAGAGCTATGATTAGCGCAATCCTTAAAGGAGAGCTTGATAATGTAGAATACGAACAAAACTTTATTTTTGGTTTATTTATGCCTAAATATTGTCCAGGTGTTCCAACAGAAATGTTAGACCCAATGAATACTTGGTTACAAAAAGGTGCTTATGTTGGTAAAGCTATTCAATTAGCACACTCATTCCACTTAAACTTTGAAAAATTTGCTCATCAAGCATCTGAACAGATCATTGAAGGTGGTCCACTAATTGATGAACATCATAAATTACCTTACTCAAACCCTTTAAGTTAAAAAAGGTTATTAATTATTGACTAAAAAGAGGAGTTCTTAAAAGAACTCCTCTTTTGCTTTTATTTTTTTTCTAAAAAAGTCCAAGCAACAATACGTGATATTTTATTACCCTGCCCCATATTAATAGTTTTAATATCTGTAGCTCCTAACTTTTTTAAAGATGTATACATTCCTTTTACTAAGTCTTTTTTAGAAACCAACGTTGTAAACCAATGGCATTGCTCTTTAAACAAAGAACTCTCGTATAAATAATTATGAAGAAAAGCTTTTTCGCCTCCAGGATACCAAAGTTCATTATGTGTTCCTGAAAAATTTCTAACAACTGCAGATTTTTCTTTGTTCAATCCTTTTAATTTTCGGGTAGTTGCTTCTAATGCTTCAGCTTCCGATTTATAAAATGGCGGATTACAAATAGAAGCTGTAAACTCATCACCATTATTTAATACACCTTTAAATATTTGAGATGCATCTTTTTGGTGTCGTAACGATATAAAAGTCTCTAATTTGTTTTCTTTTATAATTTTTTGTGCAATCTGTAACGACTTCTCATCTGTATCAGATCCTACAAAACTCCAATTATATTCTGCATTTCCTAAAATAGGATAAATACATGTGGCTCCTACTCCGACATCAAAAACACTAATATCTTCTTTAAGTCCAGAACAACCAATTAAATCTGAAAGATGATGGATATAATCTACACGACCAGGAATTGGAGGACATAAATTAGAATCGGGAAATTCCCAATATTTAATATTATAAAACTGAAATAACAAAGCTGTATTTAAAGCTTTTACCGCTTTAGGATTTGCAAAATCTATAGTTTTCGTTTCATATTTATTTTCAAATACAAAAGGCAATAAGTCTGGATATTTTTCACATAAAACATCAAAATTATATCCTGATTTATGCTTGTTTTTTTTGTGGAAGGTAGGGTTAGCTTTGATAATTTTATATTTAACTTAAAGTGTAACTAATTTTCTAGTATAATAATACAAACTTAATCATTACAAATTATAAAATGAATTTAGCAAACAACTTTGATTCTTTATCTTCGTAAAAAAAATTAAGGATGCTTAAAGCGGTTATATTTGATATGGATGGGGTTATTATTAACAGTGAACCTTTACACCATAAAGCCTATCATAAAATGTTTGAGGAAGTGAATATTAATGTATCTGATGCACTATACGAATCTTGTACTGGACAGTCTACATTAAATGTATGTAAGTTTGTTAAAGATACTTTTAAGCTTAAAGAAACGCCCGAAACATTAGTAGCTATTAAACGCAAACATTACGAATACATTTTTGAAAATGATAAAACCTTCGATTTAATTGAAGGTGTTTTAGATTTAATAAAAGATTACCATGCTAATGGCTTAACTTTAATTTTAGCATCGTCTGCTTCTATGCCTAGTATTGAACGTATTTTTAATAGGTTTGACTTAAATAAATATTTTAAAGCAAAATTAAGTGGTGCCGATTTAAAAGCATCTAAACCACATCCTGAAATATTTATTAACGCCGCCAAAGCTTCTGGTTTTAAAACCGAAGAGTGTCTAGTAATTGAAGATTCTACCAACGGAATAGCCGCTGCCAATGCTGCCAATATTTTTTGTGTTGGATTTGATAGCGAACACTCAAAAAATCAAGATTATACAAATGCCGATTTAAAAATTAATGATTTCAAGGAGATTAATTATAATAAAGTAAAAACCTTACTTTAATACTGTATACCCGAAATTAACCGAAAAAGTAACACACCAAATAAGCACGTGATCATACTTTTCTAAGTCCACACTATCTGGTAAAGTGTACTCGTAATTTCCATTTACGCCTTTTATAGCTCCTAAAGTTATATAAGCTGAAGCCGAAGTATCTGTAGCTAAATATATTTCTAATAGAGGCCCTTCATCTGTTTTAAAATTGGAAAAAGATAGAGTTGTTTTATTATCATTTACTGAAGCTTTCCCACTTGTTACATGTGCATCCGAAATAAAATCGCCAGATAACAAACTTGAATTAGACATCTCTTCTTCCATTTGCATCTCGTCTTTCATTTCCATTTGTTCTTCTTCAGCAATCATATCATCATTTGAAGTGGTTGAGCAAGATTGAAAAGAAATTAAAATCAGAGTAAGTAAATAAAAAGCTCTCATAATAGTATAGTTTAGTTATTTCTAAAATTTGTCGAAACTTAAACATAATCATTACAAGCACTCTGAAAAAAAACAATGAAGTCTTTTATTTTCCTTCTTTAGCTTTATTAATAATAGCCTTTAAACGTTCTTTTCTTAAAATCTCCTCAGCTTTTTTCTTATTCTTTTTCTGAGCCATTAACTTAGAATGTTTTGCTTTGTTTTTGGTGTTTTTATCGCGTCCTGTTTTTGCCATAATTATTGTTTAGCTTTTAGCAAAGCATTTTGTTCTTCCATTAATTCGGTAAGATGAGATAAAAGCTCTATATCTTTTGGTGTTACTACGGTCTCATCTTTTGTGTCTTGCGCTCTATTCCGTAATCTATTCATAAACTTAACAATAATAAATACTGTAAAACCTATAATAAGGAAGTCCAATAACGCTTCTCCCAAAGCACCATAACCTATTGCAACTTCATCTGTAACTATAGCGCCTGTAGTATCTATTACAGCTTCTTTTAAAATAATACACTTATCCTGAAAATTAACACCGTCTGTTAATAATGATAACGGAGGTAAAATCACTTTCTTTACCAGCACATCAACTACTTTATTAAATGCTGCTCCAATAATAATACCAATGGCCATATCCATCATACTACCCTTTACTGCAAACTCTTTAAATTCTTTGAATAACTTCATTTTTTATTCTTTATAAAATTACTAATATAGTAGATTTAAGCTTTACACATTTTCTAAACGATCCAACTATTTACTAATTGAGGATAAAAACAGAACTACATTTGATTAAGATGATGCTCTAAATGACTCACATAGTCTTTCATTAAAAATTTTAAATCTGAAATCGTTCCAGTATTAAAAATAATTTCAGAATTTAATGTTTCATCTGTTTGAATACTGAATAAATAAGCTATCCTGATATTAATAGATTTCCAAAATCGAAGTAGCTCTTCGGTTTCTGAGTTTTGATAATCGTTAGCTATAACCAAATCATTTTGATTATATGGTCTTATTTTATATGGTGCAGATTCAAACTGAATTTCTGTAAACCGTTGAAGGTTATTAATTCCAGAGTCTATCAAATGTCCTAAAACCTCTTTTCTAGACCACTTTTCAGGCGACTCTTTAAAAGTCATTTCCAATTCTGAATATTCACTAATACAAGTGAAACCTGAATTTAATAACTCCGTTAATTTACTTTGCAACTCAATCATTTTAATATGTAGCAATCT
The DNA here is from genome assembly GCF_044385915.1 of Thalassobellus citreus. Classification (NCBI taxonomy): domain Bacteria; kingdom Pseudomonadati; phylum Bacteroidota; class Flavobacteriia; order Flavobacteriales; family Flavobacteriaceae; genus Thalassobellus; species Thalassobellus citreus. The sequence goes on from NZ_JBISCC010000111.1 coordinate 26,182, forward strand.
AGCAACTATTACTTTTTATAATACTTAGCATAGCCTCTATAACCAAAAGCTCCAAGTATAGCAACAATAACACAAGCTATTACTATAAATTTCAAACTTACAATTTGATCGCCACTAGCATAACTATGAAGTCCAGCAAGGTAGAAATTCACTCCAAAATAGGTCATTAAAATACTAGCAAAAGCAACAATTGAAGCTAAATTGAAGCCCCAACGACCACGAAGTCCAGGAACCAATCGCATATGTATTACAAAGGCATACACCATAATACTAATAAGTGCCCATGTTTCTTTAGGGTCCCAACCCCAATAACGTCCCCAACTTTCGTTAGCCCACATACCTCCTAAAAAGTTTCCTATGGTAAGCATAACTAAGCCAACTGTTAAAGCCATTTCATTAATTATTGTAAGCTCATTTATATTTAGCGACATTTTCTTCTTATTCTTTTCGGTAGTAAAAGCCATTAAAAATAATGATACCATACCTAATATCATTCCTAGAGTAAACGGACCATAACTAGCAACAATTACCGCTACGTGAATCATAAGCCAATAACTGTTTAATACTGGTTGAAGATTTGCAATAGCAGGATCCATCCAGTTCCAGTGAGCAATCATTAAAATCATTGCCGTAACAAAAGCTGCTGCTGCTATTGTAAGATTAGAAGATTTTCGACTAAACACTGCTAAAATGGAAGCCCAAAAAGATACTGATTTATCTGAAGTTTCTTTTTTACTTATCCCTGTTATCAAACCAAACAACATGGTAGACCAAGCTACATATATCATTGATTCGTATGCATCACTCCAAGGTGCGTGTCCAGAGATATACCAACGTGCAATTAAGCCTACTGTATGCAAAAGAAATAACCCTACTATAATCCATTTAAACACATTAACAGCTACGTTTACAGCTTTCCTTTTATCATTAAATATTTGTACAATAAGAAGAACAAACAGCAAAGTACCTGCATACATGTACCAACTAAAAAGTTTTTTAAAAATATCGTATTTGTTATAAAGTATTTCGGTGTGTACTTTATCATCACTCAACATAACATCACCTCCATATTTATGTTGCGTTTTTTTGAATGCCTTTAATAACTTTGAAGCTTCCGAAAAATCGCCAGTTTGTTTTGCTTGATTCAACGTATATAAATACACTCCAAAACCGTTTCTTATAAAATTCGAGTAAAGTGAATCTTTAATTTTCAGATTTGCGTGCTTAAAATCAGAAGTAGAAATCCATTTATTATTATCGTCATTAGGAATTGGAAATATTTTTAATGAAGCTCCTTCAATGGTATTAAATAACAGTCTAACTCTTTCGTCTGTTTCTTTAATCTTCTTTTGATAACCATTAGGAACAGCAGCATTATATGCATCTTCTACATATGGACTCAACTTATAAGTACCATTGTCATTTAAAAAATCTGCTAAAGCAAAATGTTTACCTTCTTTACTAACTCCTATAATGGTACGTAAGGAATCCGTTTCCATAGGGCGTAAATAAATTATTGGCACATTATACCAAAGTTGCGGACTTTCTTGAATTGACAAAAACACTTGATTGGCATCAAAACCTTCATAAGTATCACTCTTACTTAGTTTACGAACCAATTCTGAAGCATAAGTGTTTACCGGCATCATACGTCCGCTAAGATCCTGAATTACTAAATGCCCAAATTCATCGGCATGTGCTTTTAGTGTTATGTTCGCTTTTAAAACAGAATCAATCTGTGTTTTTGTTGGTTTTGAATGGTCATGTCCATCATTTTTTGAATGTTCTTGAGAAAATCCATGTAAACCAACACACAATACAACAACCGTAAGAAGCTTTTCTTTTTTAGCTTTTACTTTTTCTAATTGTCTTTTTAAGTCTCCAAAACGAGACCCTTTAACAAACAAAATAGCCATTAACCCAAAGTAAAGTATAAAATAACCTATATAAGTTATTAAAGATCCCCAATAATCGTGATTTACAGAAAGAATGGTTCCTTTTTCATCTGGATCGAATCCCGATTGAAAGAAACGATACCCATCATGATCTAAAATATTATTCATAAAAATTTTATAATCATAATCTTCTGCTCTATCATCTATAACCGTTACTTCACTAGAATATGCCGAATTCATTTTAGAACCCGGATATTTTTCTGCTTCAAAATCGTTTAATTTTATTGAAAATGGTAATTCTAAAACCTTAGACCCGTATTTAAAAGCAAAATCTAATCCACCTATTTTAACTTGCTTAAAAGCACTATTCATGCCTTTACCACCAAGTATACCTACATGTTTTGTTTCACCATTTGTAGTGACTTTAAGAACAATACCATCTTCATCATTCTTTAATATTTTAGATTTTTGTACAATATCAAAAACCCCTTTTACAACAGGTTTAGGAAATACCATTTGCATATTACCAATTACATAACGAGACCGTAATATTAAAGGTTGTAAACTATCTTTAACCAGTTTACCTTGCGCCATGGTAGCCATAGTCATGTACTCACCTTCAAATGGAGATTGAATGGTTAAATTATCATCTTTATAAGTAATATTTATAGCGCCTTTTGTTGGTTTATTAAGGGCTATTAAGACATTATGAATACTGCTAACCTGTCCTACTTTTAAAAAATGGTTATGTGGTCCGCTTCCTCCTGCTTCTACTAATTTTAAATAGGATTCGCCTGTTTCATCTGGAACTATATCTTCTTCCGCTCCAGCGATAAACTTTTCTAATTCAACTGTAACAGGTTGATCGCCATATGTTACATTATACTTAAAATCATTATCTAATCGCTTAGAAAAATCTACTTCATGCGTTAATGGTAAACGCTGAGCCACACCATCAATCTCGTAATCGCCATCAATATAAGTTGTTATATATGTTTTTTGAGATAGAAAAGTATTTTCGGTAGCACCTTCTCTTATTGCCATCATACCTTCAAAACTCACATATCTTGTAATAAATGCCCCTATTAAAATAAAAAGAAAGGCTAAATGCAAAATTAATGTCGACCACTTTTCCTTTTTAAAAAGACGATATCTAAAAATATTACCAGCAAAATTAATTACAAAAAACACCATAATGGCCTCAAACCACCATGCGTTATAAATTAAATTTCTAGTATAAGGTGTTGGCGAAGTATCTTGTCCGGCATCTAAAATTGTTCCTGTTGCCATTGCTGCTGCAAAAACAATAAATAAAATAGCGGTAAGTCGTGTTGAAAAAAGAATTTTGGCGAGTTTATCTAGCATAATATAAGCCCATTTTAAGGTGGTGCAAATTTAATGATTAAAGTTTATTCTAAAGTGTTAAAGTCTTGAAAAAAAGATTGAAGACGGAAGACTGAAGGCTGAAGAAAAAATACTCTATACTAAACGCCTCTAGCTTCAAAAATTTTCAAATAAAAGAAAGTGCCCATTTTTCTGGCACGTCGTTTAGCATTTTCGGCACAATCGCCTTCAAAAAGTTCATCAATGGTTTGAAACCATAGGTTCAACCATAACCCAAAATGAAGCTCTGTAATAGAATTATTATTCTCTTTATCAACTTTCGCATGCACTTCTAAAGGATTCCCTTTATACTTATGCTCTAATTTTCTAGTCATAAAAAGGCTTGATTCCCAAAAGGTTGTTAGTTTTTCTAAGTGCGCATCCCAATCTTTAATAGCATCATTAAAAAACGGCCCTAAAACAGGATCTTTTCTAACTTTTACATAAAATGAAGACACTAGTAAAAACACATCGTCTCTTGAATCAATATCTGTTTTAATCATAATAAACAAAGATACATTAATAGGTTTTTATTTAACGTAATACTTACTTATTTTCGCAGTATGATTACAGTAACTATTCTTGGCGCTGGCAATGTAGCAACGCATTTATTTAAAGCTTTTAATAAAGCAAATAACATTTCTATAAATCAATGGTACAATAGAAGTTTAAAATCTATTGATGCTTATAATAATAAAGTTGAAATAACTGATGATTTATCAACACTTAAAGAAGCCGATATATACATTTTAGCGGTTAGTGATGATGCGATAGCAGAACTTTCTTCGCAACTTCCTTTTGAAAACCGACTGGTAGTACATACCTCTGGAAGCGTTAGTGTTTATGATATTGATAAAAAACACAAACGCGGTGTATTTTACCCGCTTCAAACATTTAGTAAAAATGCTAATATGGATTTTGCTAATGTGCCTATTTGCTTAGAAACAATAAACAAAGAGTGCTATCCAACTATTAAAGAATTAGCTGTTGCTATAGGAAGCCCAACAAAACGAGTTAATGGCGACCAACGCAGAACACTACATTTAGCAGCTGTTTTCGTGAATAATTTCACCAATCAACTCTATAGAATCGGACACGAAATTACAGAAAGTGAAGGTGCCGAATTCGATATGCTAAAACCGCTAATTTTAGAAACCGCTAAAAAAATTCAAGATTTATCGCCTTTTAAATCGCAAACAGGTCCTGCCATGCGTAACGATAAAAAAACAATAAAAAAGCACTTGAAACTTTTAGAAAACGACCACCATAAAGACATTTACGAATTACTTACAACCTCTATACAACGCACTCATGGAAGAAAAAAGCTATAAAGAATATTTAAACCATATTACCACCTTTATTTTTGATGTAGATGGTGTGTTAACAGATGGATCTGTTACCGTTTTAACAAATGGCGATATGCTACGAAAAATGAATGTAAAAGATGGCTACGCTTTAAAAACAGCCATTGATGCTGGATTTAATATTTGTATTATTTCTGGTGGTTCTAACGAGGGTGTTCGTTTACGTTTAAAAGGACTAGGTATTACAGATATTTACTTAGGCGCTCATAATAAAATTGAACAGCTAGATGAGTATCTAACTGCTAACGATATAAAATCTGAAAACGTGTTGTACATGGGTGATGATATTCCCGATTACCCAGTAATGAAAGGTATTGGGTTGCCTTGTTGTCCACAAGATGCTGTACCAGAAATAAAGAACATTTCAAAATATATTTCTCATAAAAAAGGTGGCAAAGGTGCTGCTCGCGATGTTATAGAACAAGTCCTTAAAGTACAAGGAAAATGGCATGGTAATTTTAATGCGAAGTACGATTAGGTTTTAGTTTACAGTATTTAGTCTCAGTAAGCAAAAAAAGAAGTAAATATTCGTGAATTCGTGGCTAACTTTCATCTATTCATTTCAACTTAAAAATAAATGCGTAGCATTTTAAACCTCATCCGTTGGAAAAACTTATTAATGATTGCCGTAGTGCAATTATTAATAAAATATGCGCTTTTAGAACCTTTCGGAGTTAACACAACACTTGATGCTTTTGGTATCTCATTATTAATATTAGCTACTATTTTTATTGCAGCAGCAGGAAATATTATCAATGATATTTACGATGTTGAAACCGACTTTGTAAACAAACCCGAAAAGCTTATTGTTGGCAAAACCATTTCAGAAAAAACAGCTTACAACCTATTTATCGTTTTTAATATTATTGGCGTTGGTATTGGGTTTTACATATCTAATTTAGTAGGCAAAAGTGGATTCTTTTCTTTATTTGTAATTATTTCAGCGTTGCTGTATGTATATGCTACGTATTTAAAACGGACATTATTAATTGGAAACATTATTATTTCTGTTTTAGTCGCATTAAGTATTTTAATTGTTGGTATTTTCGAATTACTTCCAGCCATTACGATTCAAAACCAACAAACACAATTAACCTTTTTTAAAATAATATTAGACTATGCCATATTTGCTTTCATAATTAATCTATTAAGAGAAATAGCAAAAGACCTAGAAGATATTGATGGCGATTATAAAGCAGGCATGAACACGCTTCCTATTGCTATTGGACGCATACGGGCTACAAACGTGTTATTTGTATTATCGCTTATTCCTTTAATGGCTATCGCTTTTTATGTTATAAATTCACTTTATAAAAACGACATAGCTGTTGGGTACTTTTTACTTTTCATTATTGGTCCGCTACTTTATACTAGCATCAAATCGTTTAATGCAAAAACAAAAAAAGAATACCATCATATTAGCAGTATCTTAAAAATAGTTATGGTTTTCGGAATGCTTTCTTTACTTTTATACAAGTATATTTTACTATAAAACATGTTAAACGAAAAACTTAAAGACTATCACATTATTTTAGCTTCGGGATCCCCTAGACGACAAGAGTTTTTTAAAAACTTAGGGCTCGATTTCGAAATTCGATTAAAACCGGTTAAAGAAGAATACCCCGAACGTTTAACGCATTTTGAAATCAGTAATTATTTAGCACAATTAAAAGCATTGCCTTTTAAAGATGAATTACAAGAAAAAGATATACTTATTACTAGCGACACCATTGTTTGGCATAACAACAAAGCATTAGGAAAACCAAGAGATGAGAACGAAGCCTTTAGTATTTTAAAATCGTTAAGCAACGAAACTCACGAGGTTATTACATCGGTTTGTTTTACTACTAAAACTTACGAAAAAACACTACATGCTATAACAAAAGTAGCGTTTAAAAGTTTAACCGATGAAGAAATTTTGTACTATATAAAGACGGCGAAACCGTACGATAAAGCAGGTGCTTATGGTATTCAAGATTGGATTGGGCAAATAGGCGTTACAAAATTAGAAGGTTCTTATTTTAATGTTATGGGTTTACCTGTGCATCTTGTTTATAAAACATTAAACGAATTAGCAAATATTTAAGTAAATTCTAATTATTTTCTAATGTATCTTTGTTAAACACATTGAACTCGTTAAACTTTTTGTGTTTAAATGAAAATTATAAGCTTTTAACAAATTAAAAAGGTTATAAACAAGTTCATTATTAATTTCAGTAATATGAATACCTTTTTTGATACTTACCAAGATGAATTAATTATAAGCAGCATTGTACTTCTATCATTATTCATTTTAAAATTCATTACTAATTTTGCCATTACTAGAGTTGCTAGAAAAAATGGTATCAACGAAGCCAGAATAAGACTTATACGCCGATATGTAACAGTAACATTTCTTTTTATTGCTATTATTATTGAAGCTTTTGTATTTGGTGCAGAATTTAAAGAACTAGCTGTTGTTTTCTCTTCTGTTTTTGCCGTTTTAGGTCTTGCCTTATTTGCTGTTTGGTCTATTTTAAGTAATGTTACTTCTGGTATTATTTTGTTTTTCAACTTTCCTTATAAAGTTGGTGATAAAGTAGAAATTCATGATAAAGACTTCCCTGTAACAGCTATTATTGAAGACATTAGAGCGTTTCAATTACACCTTAGATTAGAAAATGGAGACCTTGTAACTTACCCCAATAATTTAATGCTTCAAAAAGCAGTTACATTAGTTGAAAAAGATGCTATTACAGACGTAAATTAAAAACATTTAAAGCACTCATACTTTTTTACCGTGGCTAAAAACAGAAATAAAACATATCATAAAAAAATTGGGCAAATTCCTGGAAGTGCTATCTATACTGGCGAAAAATCATCAAAAAAATTATTCATTGAGACTTTTGATTATAACAAAGAACAATGCATCGATAAAGAATTACAACATGTTGAAGATGCCTTTAAATTTAAACTTTCAGACTCGGTTACTTGGATTAACATCAATGGACTAAATCATGTAGACCAAATTGAAAAAATAGGTACACATTACGAATTACACCCTTTAGTTATAGAAGATATTGTTAGTATTTCTCAACGCCCTAAAATTGATGAATATGAAAACTACTTGTTTGTTGTTTTAAAAATGCTTTACCATGATAAAGATGACAATATTCTTTTTGAACAAGTTAGTTTTATCTTAGGAAAAAACTACGTGTTATCTTTTCAAGAGGCTGAAGGTGATGTTTTTGATAATGTAAGAAACCGTATAAAGCAAGCAAAAGGTCGTGTTCGCGAAATGCAAGCCGATTATTTACTTTATATTTTAATGGATGAAATAGTCGATCATTATTTCAACATTATTGAAACATTAGGCGATAAAATTGAAGATTTTGAAACCGCTATATTTTCAGGAGACGTTGATGATGATGTTAGTAAAAAAATTCAAGATTTAAAAAGAGAAATTTTAAAAATACGTCGCGCCATCTTTCCGCTTCGTGAAGTTATAAGTCGCATTGAAAACCATGAAAGCGAACTCATTCAAAAAAAGACAAAAACCTATTACCATGACATTTACGACCATTTAATACATGTTTCAGAAAATATTGATGTGTATCGCGAAATGACTTGGAGTTTAATGGATATGTACATGACAACCATTAGCAACAAAATGAATGAGGTTATGAAAGTGCTTACCATAATGGCTTCTATTTTTATTCCACTAACCTTTATTGCTGGTATTTATGGTATGAATTTCGATAACATTCCAGAGCTACACTATAAATACTCCTATTTTATTTTATGGGGCGTTATGATTGCGCTTTTTATAGCTATGCTTATTTACTTTAAACGTAAAAAATGGCTTTAATAAAATAAAGTTAAAGAAACATTAAAAAGACCTTTTTCAGTATGATACTTTGCTATATTTGATACTTAGCAAACCAAAGAATTATGCAAAGAATTGTACTTTATTTTATAACATTACTCTTCCCTTTTACACAAATACAAGCTCAAAAACCAAAAACACCTGCATCGTCTCAAATATACGAGTCTATACAAAAACTTAACTTTTTAGGAACGGTTTTATATATAGCTGCGCATCCAGATGATGAAAACACACGGCTTATTTCATACATGTCTAATCATGTAAAAGCCAGAACAGGCTATTTAGCTTTAACACGTGGTGATGGCGGGCAAAACCTTATTGGTCCGGAAATTAGAGAACTTTTAGGTGTTATCCGTACTCAAGAATTACTAGCTGCCAGACGTATTGATGGTGGCGAACAGTTTTTTAGTAGAGCTAACGACTTTGGTTACTCTAAACACCCCGACGAAACACTTGCTATTTGGAATAAAGACAAGGTTTTAAGCGATGTCGTTTTAGCCATCAGACAGTTTAAACCAGATATTATCATCAATCGTTTTGACCATAGAAGCCCAGGAACCACTCATGGACACCATACAAGTTCTGCTATGTTAAGTTTTGAAGCTTTCGATTTGGCAAACCAAAAGTTAGCATATCCCAATCAACTAAAACAAACGGATTTGTGGCAACCAAAACGATTATTTTTTAACACAAGCTATTGGTTTTACGGAAGTCAAGAAAAATTTGATGCTGCCGATAAAAGTAATATGCTAAGTTTTGACATTGGCACCTATTATCCTTTAAAAGGAATGTCGAATAACGAATTGGCTTCATTGGCTAGTAGTCAACATTTATGTCAAGGTTTCGGACGCTTATCTCAACGCGGATCTCAAAAAGAATACATCGAATTTTTAAAAGGTGAACCTTTAACAAATAATAATGATGATTTTTTTGCTGGTATTGACACCTCTTGGAATCGAGTAAAAGGAGGTAAAGCCATTGGTGAAATTTTATATAAAGTTGAAAACAATTTCGATTTCACAAATCCATCCGTGCATATTCCACAGCTTATGGAAGCATACAAATTACTTCAAAACATTGAAGATGATTATTGGAGGATTCAAAAAACAAAAGAACTGAAATCAATAATAGAAATGTGTGCTGGCTTATATTTAGAAGCTTCAGCTGAAAGACCTTCTACTACCTTAAACCAAACCATTAAAGTTAATATTGAAGCTTTAAACAGAAGTAATCAGAACATTACTCTAGAAAGCATATCTCAAGGAGACGGGAAAAGCATTTCAAAAAACGTAGATTTAAAAAACAACACTTCTGAAAAATTTAAAACCGATTATTACATTTCTACCGAAGAAACATATACATCGCCATATTGGCTAGATAAAAAAGGAACTTTAGGTATGTATCGTGTAGATAATCAAGCCTTAATTGGAAAACCAGAAACTCCAAGAGCTATTGTTGTTAATTTCAATTTAAAAATAGATAATACGCCTATAACACTAAGCAAACCTGTAATTTATAGGTATGCAAAACCAGACAAAGGCGAATTATACCGTCCGTTTGAAATCATTCCTGAAGCATCTGCTAAAATCTCTGAAAAAGTCATCATTTTCGAAAATGATAAACAAAAAGACATTGAAGTTATTGTAAAAGCAGGACATGATAATTTAGAAGGCTATGTTACACTGAAACATCCAAAAGACTGGAAAGTTTATCCTGAAAAACAAAAAATAAACATTACGAATAAAGGTGAAGAACAAACATTTTTATTCACAATAATTCCACCAGAAAATCAAAGCGAAGGAAATATTAGCCCTATTGTAAATGTTAACGACACAGATTACACCAAAGAACTTATAGAAATTAATTACGAACACATTCCATTTCAAACCGTTTTATTGCCAAGTGAGAGCAAAGTTGTAAGATTAGATATTAAAAAGAAAGGCGAAAACATTGCCTATATTCAAGGTGCAGGCGATGTAGTTCCTGAAAGTTTACAACAAATTGGTTACAATGTACGTGTACTAAAAACCGAAGACATAAATGCTGAAACATTAAGTAGATTTGATGCTGTAGTAGTTGGTATTCGTGCTTACAATATTGTTGAAGATTTAAAATTTAAACAACAAATTCTATTTGATTTTGTTAAACAAGGAGGTAACATGATTGTTCAATACAACACCAACCACAGATTAAAAACAAACGAATTAGCGCCTTATAATTTAAAACTATCTAGAGATCGAGTTACCGATGAAAATGCCGAAGTCACTTTTTTAAACCCAGAACACTCGCTTTTAAACTATCCAAACAAAATAACACAACAAGATTTTGAAGGCTGGACACAAGAACGTGGTTTGTATTTTCCAAATGAATGGTCTAGCGAATTCACTCCTATTCTATCTATACATGATAAAGGAGAAACACCCAAAGACGGCAGTTTATTAGTTACTAAATATGGTAAAGGGCATTATATTTATACAGGTTTAAGCTTTTTTAGAGAATTTCCAGCTGGTGTATCGGGCGCTTACCGCCTATTTGCTAATATGCTTTCTATAGGTAAAGAAGATTTAAAATTAGAAGCAAAACTAAACGACTAATTATGAATGAAGAAAAACCACCAAAACAAACTTGGTTAAAACTTTACTCTATTGTTTTAATTGCCAATGCGCTCTATTTTATTGCGTTCTACATTATAACAAAATCCTTTTAAATTATGCAAATTTTAAGTTGGATTGACTGGGTAATTCTTTGCGTAACGTTAATAGCCATCGTTGCGTATGGCACGTATCAAACTAAAGGCAGCAAAAATGTACAAGATTATTTAAAAGGAGGTAATACCTCAAAATGGTGGACAATCGGACTTTCTGTAATGGCAACGCAAGCCAGTGCTATTACGTTTTTGTCCACACCCGGACAAGCCTTTCATTCAGGTATGGGTTTTGTGCAATTCTATTTTGGTTTACCTATTGCCATGATTGTTATTTGCATGGTTTTCATACCTCTATATCACAGGCTAAAAGTATATACTGCCTATGAGTTTTTAGAAAATCGATTCGATTTAAAAACCAGAACTCTAGCCGCTATTTTGTTTTTAATTCAACGTGGGTTAGCAGCAGGCATTACCATTTTCGCACCTGCAATTATTTTATCGGTAGTTTTAGGTTGGGACTTACTAACTCTAAATATTGTTATTGGATTTTTAGTTATTATTTATACGGTTTCTGGTGGCACACGTGCGGTAAATGTGACTCAAAAACATCAAATGGTGGTTATTTTTATAGGCATGCTAGTTGCCTTTTTCTTAATAGTAGATAAACTTCCGCAGGATATTACATTTAGCAAAGCATTAGACATTGCAGGCGCAAGTGGTAAAATGGACGTTTTAGATTTTTCGTTCAGTTTAGATAATCGCTACACTTTTTGGAGTGGTATTATTGGAGGTACTTTTTTAATGCTGTCGTATTTCGGGACCGATCAAAGTCAAGTACAACGTTATTTATCAGGTAAATCGGTTAAAGAAATGCAACTTGGTTTAATTTTTAATGGCTTATTAAAAGTACCTATGCAATTCTTTATTTTGTTAGTTGGTGTTATGGTTTTTGTGTTTTATCAATTTAATGAAGCACCCGTTAATTTTAATCCAACAGCTACAGAAGTGGTATTACATTCGGAATATGCTAATGATTACAAAACCCTTCAGAAAGAACAAAAAACCATTTTTAATGACAAGCAGAAAATTATTAAAGCTTTTATAAATTCTGATAATCCTGAAGCTTCAAAATATATTGCAATAGCCAACAAAGCAAATGATGAATTAAGAAGTGAAGCCAGAGATTTAATTGATAAAGCCTCTAAAAGTGAAGGTATAAAAATTGAAAGTAACGACAAAGATTATGTCTTTATTCATTTTATATTAAACAACTTACCTCGCGGACTCATTGGTTTACTATTAGCGGTTATTTTAAGTGCTGCCATGTCTAGTACGGCGAGCGAATTAAATGCATTAGGCTCTACAACCACTATAGATTTATACAAACGTAATACCAGCGAAAAAACAGAAGAACAAATGGTAAAAGCCTCTAAATGGTTTACGTTTGCTTGGGGTATTATTGCTATAGGTGTTGCTTGTATTGCTAATCTTGCCGAAAATTTAATTCAACTTGTAAATATTATAGGTTCTATATTTTATGGAAATGTTTTAGGAATCTTTTTATTAGCCTTCTTCTTTAAATTTGTAAAAGGAAATGCTGTTTTTATTGGCGCTTTAATAACTCAAGTGCTTGTTATTGGACTCTATCTTTTAGATTTAAATGAGTATATTAACCTACCGTTTCTATGGTTAAACTTTGTTGGTTGCGCCATTGTTATAACTATTGCATGTTTACTTCAACTAACTATTAAAAAAGATGACACAACAATCACCACTTAAAAAAATAAAATGGGGCATTATTGGCTTAGGAAGAATAGCCAATCAATTTGCTACCGATTTGTTAACTATTGACGATGCCGAATTATATGCTGTGGCGTCTAGAAATCAAGAAAAAGCAGATGATTTTGCTAATAAATATGGAGCTACAAAAGCTTATGATAGTTACGAAGCTTTAGCAAACGACTCTAACATTGATGCTGTTTATATTGCGACACCTCATACGCTACATAAAGAAAATGCGCTTTTATGTTTAGAAAATGGCATTGCTGTTTTGGGCGAGAAACCGTTTGCTATGGATGCACAAGAAGTTGAGGAAATGATTGCTAAAGCCAAAGAAAAGAATGTGCTTTTAATGGAAGCCCTTTGGACTTACTTTTTACCACACTATCAATTTGTATTAAAAGTAGTAGAAAATAAAACTTACGGAGAGATTTTAAAGGTTGAAGCTAATTTTGGTTTTAAACGTCCTTATGATACTAACAGCAGACTTTTTGATAAAAACCTTGGTGGTGGCAGTCTTTTAGATATTGGTATCTACCCTATTTTTACGGCACTGTCTACACTTGGCAAACCTAATAATATTGAAGCTTCTGCTACTTTTTTTGAAAACGGAGCTGATTCATCTTGCAATATGACTTTTAATTATGATAATAACTTAAAAGCGCATTTAAAAAGCTCGTTATTAGAAGTTTTACCAACGGAGCTTATTCTACATTGTGAAAAAGGAACTATAAAGGTTAATACGATGTTTCATATGCCAACAACCGTTTCTATACTTGTTGATGGAAAAGAAGAAATAAAAGATTTCGGATATAACACTATTGGCTATAACTACGAAACTATGCACTTTAATCAACTTATAAGAGACGGTAAAACCGAAAGTGATATTATGACTTTCGAGTTTAGTAAAAACCTTATTAAAACACTTGATGACGTTAGAGCGATAATTAAATTAGACTATTAATTAATTAATTGAAAAAAACTAAAGCTAGCAAACACATGCGTTAACGATTGAACGGCCTGTTTGAGCTCCCGACATAGGAGGAGCGAGTAGTGAAAGCGTGTTAAAACGCCCAAAAATTAAAACAAAAAACGCAACCCTGTTCTGGAGTTGCGTTTTTCAATGGTATAAATTATTATAAATCTACTGCATCCACTCAGCAATAGACTCTTTATTCATTTTTACATAATCGGCATTTCCTGCTTTTTCTGCAGCTGCTAACGATTTTTTAGCCGCAGCAATAGCACCTTTAACATCGCCAGCCTTAGCATAAATTAACGATTGTTGTCTTAATTGCCAAAAAGGAGCTTTATCTCCAGCCATTGTAATAGCTTTATCAATCCATGTTTTCGCTTGATTAATATCTTTACCAGCTTGTAAATAATACACTGCTGCAGCATAATAATCGCCAGCCCCTGGACCATTCATAACTTTCTCAATATTAGCAGTCACTGCTTTATCAGTAGGTACCTCAAAAGTAACACCTGCATACACATCTTCCCAAAGCATTCCTATAGTAGCTCCGTTATTATTTAAATCGTCAAACGTCATAGTAAACGTTTCAATTTTCATTGGCATTGGGTAAATTTTAGCAGTTACTTTAGCAGCTACTTTGGTTTCATCCCACTCGCGTGGTGTTCCCCAATTGCTAGCATCACTATAAAAAACAACCTCCCAAGATTCTTTATTAGGTGTTGCGTAAATAGCATAAGTTCCTGCTTTTAATGCTTGACCTTCAACTGTAACATCTGTACTAAATGTAATTTTTGTATTGGCATTAGCCCCTAAACGCCAAAGCTTTCCGTAAGGCACCAAATTTCCAAAAATAGTACGTCCTCTCATATTTGGTCTAGAATATTCTAAAGTAACATCGGTTAATCCTACCTTTTGTTCCATTTTAGAAAACGGACTTGGTTGTGGGGTTTTAATTTGCGCATCTACCGAATAGATTGTAGTAAACGCTAATAAAAGTAAAAATAGCTTTTTCATAATAGTGTTGTTTTTGGTTTAATAATAGTTGCAATAAATTTACAACTCCTATTTCTTCTAGATGTTAACAAAAGCTTAAAATAAGACATTGTATATTTGCATCTTATTTTTAAAGTAAAAGCATAAAATGAATAAAATAACCAATATGAAACAGTATTACTCCGAAATTATAGGAACTTTTGCAATGGTGTTTTGTGGCTGTGGTGCTATGACTATTAATGAAATTACTAATGGTAGTATTTCTCATGTAGGTGTTGCTGCCACTTGGGGGCTTATTGTTATGGCAATGATATATGCTTTTGGTGAAATTTCGGGGGCACATTTTAACCCTGCGGTTACTATTGGTTTTGCTGTTGCTAAAAAATTCTCTTGGAAAAAAGTACCTCAATATATTTTTGCACAGGCTATTGGCGCTATACTGGCTTCTTTTTTATTGTGGTTTCTATTTCCTGAAAGTCAGTTTTTAGGAGAAACAACTCCTGCCGAAGGTTTCCCGCCTTATAAAGCGGCTATTTTAGAGTTTCTATTAACCTTCTTTTTAATGGTTGTAATTATGAATATTTCAACAGGAAGTAAAGAAATAGGTACTATGGCTGCCATTGCAGTTGGAGGTGTCATTCTTTTAGAAGCTATGTTTGCGGGCCCTATGACAAAAGCATCTATGAATCCTATTCGTTCTATTGCGCCTGCCATTTTTACGGGTAATTTCCAATATTTGTGGTTGTATATCTCTGCTCCTATTTTAGGAGCTATAGCTGCCGTGTTTAGTTGGAAATTAGTGAAAGGTGATAATTAATTCTAATATTTATTTCAACTAAATATTTTTTTTGTTTAACAAATTTTAAAACAAGTTAAACATTTTGTATCTTTACCATAAAACAATAAATATGGAAAAGAATAAAGCAATTTCTAGTAATGATATTATGTCCTACTTTATGGACTATGTATTAGAACATAACGGAAACCCAAAATCTGTTTTTGTCTTTTGTAAAACGAACAACTTTGAAGAAGCTAAATTTTATGAATTCTTTTCTTCTTTTGAAGCTATTGAAAAAGAAATTTTTGAAACTTTTTTTCATAACTCCATAAATGCTTTAAATAAAAGTGAAGATTACAAATCCTTTGATGCAAGAAACAAGCTTTTAAGCTTATACTTTACTTTTTTTGAAAACCTAACAGCAAACAGAAGCTATGTTATATATGTACTTAACAAGCATAAAAATAGTTTAAAAGGTTTAAAAATACTTTCTAGATTAAAGCATCAATTCACAAATTACATAGACCATTTAGACATTGAAATATTAGATATAAAACAAGAAAAGGTTGAAAAAATTCAGAAAAAAACATTAAAAGAATCAGCATGGGTACAACTACTATTAACCATGAAATTCTGGATGGATGACACCTCTCCTTCGTTTGAAAAAACAGACATTTTTATTGAAAAATCTGTGAATACAAGTTTTGATATTTTAGACATTGCTCCATTAAAGAGTGTTATTGATTTAGGTAAATTCCTATTTAAAGAGAAATTTCAAATGAATTAAGCCTATGAAAACTATAGACAAAATACCAACTTCCAAAATACAACGCGCAACAAAATTGGTTTCAACAGGAGCCAAAGTAGGTGTTAATTACATTAAGTATTATGGAGACAAAATGGTTAATTCTGAAATAGAAGCCAAAGAGCGATTAAATAAAAATAACGCAACCGATATATATGATGGCTTAAAACAATTAAAAGGAAGCGCTCTTAAAGTAGCACAAATGCTTAGCATGGAAAAAAGCATTTTACCACAAGCTTATGTCGAAAAATTTTCATTAGCACAATTCTCTGTACCTCCACTATCGCCTCCTTTAGTAATAAAAACATTTAAAAAATATTTTGGTAAAACACCAAATGACATATTTGATACTTTTAACGCAACTTCTGTAAACGCTGCTAGTATAGGACAAGTCCATATAGCAGTAAAAGATGGGAAAAAACTTGCTGTGAAAATCCAATATCCAGGAGTTGCTGAAAGTATTGCTTCAGATCTTGCAATGGTAAAACCTATTGCCATGAGTATGTTTAATATAAAAGGCAAAGATTCTGATAAATATTTTAAAGAAGTTGAAAATAAATTGGTTGAGGAAACAAATTATATGTTAGAAATAAAACAAAGTAAAGAAATTGCTTTGGCTTGCTCTCACATTTCTAACCTATTGTTTCCAAAATATTATGAAGATTTATCTTCAGAACGCATTATAACTATGGATTATATGGAAGGTGAACATCTTTCTGAGTTTACAGCTTATAATACCAACCAAGAAAAAGCTAATAAATTAGGTCAAGCTCTCTGGGATTTCTACATGTTTCAAATTCATAAACTAAAAAAAGTACATGCAGATCCGCATCCTGGAAACTTTTTAATATCGAAACAAGGAAAATTAATAGCACTTGACTTTGGGTGTATGAAATCTATTCCAAACGAATTTTACACACCTTATTTTGAACTTGCAAATCCTGAAAACATAAATAATAAAGACTTTTTTACATCAAAATTATATGAGTTAGAAATACTTAAAGAAGATGATAGTAAAGAAGAACTTGAGTTTTTCACAACAATGTTTCATGAAATGCTTAGTTTATTCACACAGCCTTTCCATTCTGAAATTTTTGATTTTTCGGACACTGGATTCTTTGGTAAAATAGCTGAATTAGGAGAACGCTATTCTAAAAGCACCGACTTAAAAAAGATGAATGGCAATCGAGGTTCTAAACATTTTATTTATATAAATAGAACTTTTTTTGGGCTCTACAATTTAATGTTTGACCTTAAATCTCAAAATATTATAATAAATAATTATAAAAACTTATAATGCGATATTTCAATGAAAATACAATTGAAAACCTTGAGCATTTATACAAAATAAACTTAATAAATTGTTCATCAGGATACAAGTCGGCTAACCTCATAGCAACAAAATCTAATGACGGTATTGAAAACGTTGCCGTGTTTAGCTCTGTTACTCATATTGGTTCTAGTCCTGCTATGTTAGGGTTGTTTATGAGACCAACAACGGTTATAAGAAATACATACGATAATATAAAATCTAACGGTTTTTATACTATAAATCACATTCATAAAAGTATTATAGAAGATGCGCATCATACATCAGCTAAATATGATGCTTCTATTTCAGAATTTGATGTTACAAATCTAAATTCTGATTATAAAAATGATTTTTACGCTCCTTTTGTTAAAGATGCACCTATTCAATTAGCTATGAAATACCTTGAAGAATATGATATTAAAGCAAATAACACTATCTTACTAATTGGTAAAATTATAGGCTTTTATGTAAATGATGATCTTTTAGAAGATGATGGATTTATAAACCTCTCAAAAGCTAAGATAGCTGCTATTAATGGCCTTGACGGATACGCAATTCCTAAAAACAAAACTAGATTCGGATACCAAAGACCAAAAGAAGAATAACAATGACGATCACATTTTTTTAATATAAATCAATAGATATACACATATGAAAATTCTTGTTACAGGAGCTACTGGTTATATAGGAAAACGACTTATTCCTTTATTAATAAATCAAGGACATCAAGTTGTGTGTTGTGTTAGAGATAGATTACGCGCCGATAAAAGTTATAAAGAAGAAGAAAACATATATATTATTGAAGTTGATTTTCTAAAACCAGAAACGCTTCAAAATATTCCAAAAGACATAGATATCGCATATTATTTAATTCACTCCATGTCTAATGATAGTGATTTTGAATCCTTAGAAGCACGTTGTGCTATAAATTTCAAAACATTCATAGAAACCACAAAAACAAAACAAGTTATTTATTTAAGTGGCATAACAAACGAAATAAAACTTTCTAAGCATTTACAATCTCGTAAAAATGTTGAAAATGCATTAGCTTCAGAGACTTACGCACTTACTGTTTTTAAAGCAGGTATTATTGTAGGATCTGGTAGTTCTTCTTTCGAAATCATTAGAGATTTAGTAGAAAAACTCCCTTTCATGATTGCTCCGAAATGGTTATATACAAAAACACAACCATTGGCCGTTAGAGATGTTTTATCATTTTTATTAAATGCGGCTGACAACACATCTGTTTACAATAAATCGTATGATGTATTTGGTCCAGAAATACTAACTTATAAAGAAATGCTTTTACAATTTGCAAACGTAAGAGGCTTAAAACGTTATATACTAACAGTACCTGTAATGACTGCTAAATTATCATCGTATTGGTTATACTTTGTAACTTCTACTTCATACAAATTAGCATCTACATTGGTTGATAGTATGAATGTTCAAATAATAGGAAAGCCTAGTGAAATTAATAAAATATTATCTGTAAATCCATTAAGTTACAAACAAGCAGTAGCATTAGCATTTAAAAAAATAGAGCAGAACAGCATTGTATCTAGCTGGAAAGATTCAATGATTAGTAGCGGCAGACTACCTAATAATTTACACAAATATGTAAATGTGCCAAAATATGGTTGTTTTAAAGACTATAAAGAACGACAAGTAAAAAACACAAAAAAAACCATAGATAAAATCTGGAGTATTGGAGGCACAACAGGTTGGTATTACGGCACATTTTTATGGAAAACAAGAGGTTATATTGATAAATTTTTTGGAGGCATAGGCTTAAGAAGAGGTCGAACGAGTCCAACAGAATTAAATGTTGGGGATGCCCTAGATTTTTGGCGCGTCATTTTTGCTGATAAAAAACAACAAAAACTTTTACTCTATGCCGAAATGAAACTTCCAGGAGAAGCGTGGTTAGAGTTTAAAATAGAGAATAATTTACTTAAGCAAACAGCTACCTTTAGACCTAGAGGATTATGGGGACGCATGTATTGGTATAGCGTATTTCCTTTTCATGGATTCATTTTTAAAGGCATGATTAATAAGCTTACAAAAGAGTAATAAATTCTTCTTATAGCAGCATCAATTATGATGTTTAATAAATACATGAATAACTCAAACAATTTCATAACTTTGCAGTTACATAAATTTATTGTAAATAATACAAATTTTAAACATATATAATATATGGACTTAATAGATAGAGCACAAGCATTTGAAGAAAGAAAAATGAGATCGTTATCAACTAGCGATCGTGTAAAAATTTCTCGTGAAGCAAAAGCTTTAATTTTAGAATTAAACGAAATCTACAAGGCTGAGAAAGATGAAAAAATCATGGATACCATGAAACGCATTACAGCTATAAAAAGAAAAGTTGAAAAGCGTCTTAAAGGAGCGCCTTTAACCTCTTAAAACACAAAAAAATTGGAATAAAAAAATATATTATTAATTTTTCCTTAATAAATAGCCATAAAAATCGGAAATCTCTTAGTTTTTACTATATTGTCAACATCTGGCAGTGTTTTTGTACAGATTATGATAACATTAGATTAAAGATTAAAAAAAATTATGGAGATTATTGATAAAGCTTTAGAGTTCGAACAACGTAAACACACTTTTAAAACAACAAGTGAACGTATCGAATCGTCTAGAGAAGTTAAAAATTTGATATTAAGTTTGAATACAATTTATAAAGAAGAAAAGGATCCGGAAATCATGGATTTAATGAAGCGTTTGACAGCTATTAAACAAAAAATAGAAAAAAGGCTGAAGGGCAGGCCATAAATAAAAAAATGCCCTGAAACCATATGAAAACAATTATTGTTGTAGGTGGAAGTAAGGGTATTGGAAATGCCATACTAAATAAACTACTTAAATATTCTAAAGTTATAAATATTAGCAGAACCATTCCCGAGTTCAAGCATGCTAATTTAATTCACTTTTCTTGCGATATTACCAAAGATAAGCTACCAGATATAGAAACTGCTGACTCACTTATCTATTGTCCTGGTAGTATAAACTTAAAACCTATTTCTAGGTTAAGTATAGATGATTTTAAAAACGATTTTGAAATTAATGTACTTGGTGCTGTAAAGTCCATTCAAAAATACCTTCCAATACTAAAAAACGGAGATCACCCAGCTATACTTTTATTTAGCACAGTAGCTACTCAATTAGGCATGCCATTTCATGCAAGTATTGC
The DNA here is from genome assembly GCF_044385915.1 of Thalassobellus citreus. Taxonomy (NCBI): domain Bacteria; kingdom Pseudomonadati; phylum Bacteroidota; class Flavobacteriia; order Flavobacteriales; family Flavobacteriaceae; genus Thalassobellus; species Thalassobellus citreus. The sequence goes on from NZ_JBISCC010000111.1 coordinate 47,193, forward strand.
TACAGCAAAATCTGGGGTTGAAGGTTTGGTAAAATCATTAGGAGCAGAATTAGCGCCTACTATTCGCATTAATGCCATTGCTCCTACTGTTACAAATACAGACTTAGCTTCAAAACTATTGAGAAACGACAAAATGATTGAAAATATTACAGAACGTCATCCTTTAAAAAAGTTTTTAAATCCAGAAGAAGTAGCTGAAATGGCAGAATTTTTAATTTCTAAAAAATCAGCATCACTTTCTGGTCAAATTTTTAAAATGGACTGTGGTATTGTTTCATTCAAATTATAGACTTATGAAAAAAATAATTTTACTCAGCATTATGTTCTCAATATTCTCAAAATCTAAAGCTCAAACAGTTCCAGCATCATCAATTTATGATATTAAAATTAATGATTTAAGTGGAAAACATATCGACTTATCTTCATTTAAAGGTAAACATATTTTATTTGTAAACGTAGCTTCAAAATGTGGATTTACCGAGCAATACAAAGATTTACAAAAACTATATAACATATACAAAGACAAACTCATGGTTATAGGAGTGCCATGTAATCAATTTGGAAATCAAGAACCAGGTACATTTAAAGAGATACAAACTTTTTGCGAAGTAAATTATGGAGTTACTTTTTTAATGACTGAAAAAACAAAGGTTAAAGGTATTAACCAACATCCATTATACCAGTGGTTAACAAAAAAGGAACTAAATGGTAAGACAGATTCTTCTGTAAAATGGAATTTTCAAAAATATTTAGTTGATACGCAAGGACATTTGGTTAACTACTATTTTTCTTCAACGAAGCCTTTAAGTGATAAAATAACTAAACACCTAATTTAAAGACGATGTTCGGACTATTTAAAAAGAAAACAGAATCAGAAAAACTTCAAAAAAAATACAAATCACTTATGGCTGAATGGCATAAACTATCTAGTATTAATAGAGCCGAAAGTGATAAAAAATATGCTGAAGCAGAAGCTGTTTTAAAACAAATTGAAACATTAAAACAATAATAAAAATTATTTTAAACTCATGAAACTATTCAAGTACATTGTTGTTTTTTTAGTCATCAATTTTGGAGCTTTAGCCATTGGTAGTTGGCTGATGAATGACGGTCCAAGAACCGAATGGTATGAAAACTTAAATCAAGCACCTTGGACGCCTCCAGGATGGTTTTTTGGTGTTGCATGGAGTACTATAATGATTTGTTTTTCAGTTTATATGGCACACTTATACAAACTGCAACCTAACACAAAATTAATAACACTATTTGGTATTCAATTTTTACTCAATGTTATCTGGAATTTTATTTTCTTCAATCAGCATTTAGTACTATTAGGCCTTATTTGTATCATTTTACTAACTATAATTGTTGGATTGTTTTTATTCAATTATAAAAACGCATTAAAACAAAAAAGCTTATTAATACTCCCCTACTTTATTTGGTTATGCATAGCCACATCGCTTAATGCGTATATTTTATTTAATAATTAGTTTAAATTTATTTAGATGAAGATATATACGCTACATAAAAAACAGAATCTTCCAATTACGCTACAAGAAGCTTGGGATTTTTTATCGAGTCCGAAAAACTTAAAAACCATTACTCCAGATTATATGGGGTTTAACATTTTGTCTGGAGCAGACAGACCTATGTTTGCTGGTCAAATAATACAGTATATTGTTACTCCTGTTTTAAGTATTAAAACTAAATGGGTTACCGAAATTACCCATGTAGTTGACAAACATTACTTTGTTGATGAACAGCGTTTTGGTCCTTATGCGCTTTGGCATCATAAGCATTTTATAAAAGAAATTGAAGGCGGTGTAGAAATGGAAGATATTATAGATTATAAAGTTCCTTTTGGAATTTTAGGACAACTTGTTCATCCGTTTTTAGTGAAACCTAAGCTGGAAGAAATTTTTAACTACCGAACTAAAAAACTTGAAGCTTTATTTGGTAAATATTAAATGAAACACGCCATAAACATATTCTGGTTTCGTCGCGATTTACGATTAAATGATAATCACGGACTATTTGCAGCATTACAAGCTAAAAACCCAGTGCTTCCTATTTTTATTTTTGACTCAAATATTTTAGAACGATTACCCAAAGATGATACTCGGGTTACATTTATACATGAAACGCTTCAAGAAATAAATACAAAACTTCATAAAGAATTTAACAGCGGTATTTCTATGTTCTTAGGAAAACCCATAGACATCTTTAAGAAATTATTAGAAACCTATACCATTGAAAGTGTTTACACCAATCATGATTACGAGCCTTATGCAAAAGAACGTGACTTAGAGATTGAAACACTTTTAGTAGAACATAATGTAAACTTTAAAACCTATAAAGACCAGGTTGTTTTTGAAAAAAACGAGATTACTAAAGCTGATGGTAAACCATACTTAGTGTACACACCATACATGAAACGTTGGAAAGAAACTTTTAGAAGGCTTGATTTCAACACTTATCCATCAGAAACATTATTACCTAACCTTATTTCAAATGATACCTTTTCAAATTTAAGTTTAGCAGATATTGGTTTTTCTAAATCAAGTCAAAACATTGAAGCTTATACTGTAAGTCCTCTATTAATTGAAAGCTATGAAAACACCCGAAACTTCCCCGCACAAGACAGCACCTCTAAGTTAGGTCCGCATTTACGTTTTGGCACAGTAAGTATTCGTAATATGGTAAAAAAAGCAACCGCACAACAAAATGAAATATTTTGGCAAGAGCTTATTTGGCGAGAATTTTTCACCCAAATATTATGGCACTTTCCGCAAACACAAACTGAAAGTTTTAAGCCTAAATATAACCGTATTGTTTGGCGCAATAACGAAACCGAATTTAAAGCTTGGTGCGAGGGTAAAACTGGTTATCCGTTAGTTGATGCAGGTATGCGACAATTAAACCAAACAGGGTTTATGCATAATCGTGTGCGTATGCTTGTTGGTAGTTTTTTATGCAAACACTTATTAATTGATTGGCGTTGGGGTGAAGCTTATTTTGCCGAAAAACTACACGATTACGATATGGCAAGTAATGTTGGTAATTGGCAATGGGTAGCTGGTTGCGGTGTTGATGCTGCTCCTTATTTTAGAATTTTTAACCCAACAACTCAAATTGAGAAGTTTGATAAAAATTTAGAATATATAAAACAATGGGTTCCCAATTTTCAAGAACTTACTTACCCTACTCCTATTGTCGATCATAAAATGGCTAGAGAGCGTTGTCTTAAAACTTATAAGGAGGCTTTAAGTTAGTCTCCTTTTTAAATTTATAGAAAAACCAAACCTTAAGCAGAAAGAATTAAACTACAAAACACTGTATCTTTTTTATTTTATTGTAGGAAAAAATAATTATCTTTACTGGATAACAGCAACAAAACACTTACTGTATCCTGACATATTTACGGGATATGAGTAATAAAAGTAATTATATAACGTGTTGCCACCAATTAGAGAAAAAATCGCATATAAATGAATAATCCTGAAATTTTTGAAGGAACTACAGTAAATGAAAGGCTCTATATATCTGGAATGATGAATGAGTTTGAAAAAGCTATCAAAAAAGATAATAGGAATATTGCGTACAGAATTTTAAGAGAACTGAAAGTTGACGAACCTTCAATAATTTTAACAGTTGGTTACACAAAAGAAAATATGAAATATCCAAATGCTTGGGATTTTCCGAATGAAAATTCTAACAAACTGAAAAATGAAAACAATGCTACTTTGGAATATTCAAACCTATATGAAATTGGAATGGGAGCACCAATAAGCGGAATTTGCAAACTCAATAGAAAAGGAGAAAATACTGTTCTAATTGGAAATAATTGTGGTGGACCTGGATTATGGAATGAATCTGGACTAAAAATAGCAATTCCAATTTGGGAAAATTCGTTTTTTAAAGGAAAAATTCAGAAAATAGGAATATTTGACTTGGAAAAAAATACTTTAACTAAATATAAAAAGAAATTTAGAGTGTTAAATTTAGAGACATTTAAGAAAAATACAATTAAAGGAATTGACAGTCCAATTCATAAATCTAAAAATATCGAATTTAACATTGAAAATGAAAAAATTGAGAAAATTATCGAAATAAAAATAACTGGTGGCAACACCGTATAAACTTTATTGCTTGCTTCTTGCCTACTTGCGAAAGTCCTCGCGGACTTTCTTGGTCGGTAATTATTTACTATATTTACTGCTAAACCGACGCAACAAAGCTTATACCAATCCGTTGTAGCCAATTAAAACCATCTTCAAATTAAACCTTTTGGAAATAAGAAAGTCCTAATTCTAAACAAATCAATTATGACCTACAAAAATTATTTCAAAACAACGAGTATTTACTTGTTTGTAACTTTCATTACGCTTACTAGCTGTAACAAATCTGATGATTCTACCGTAATTAAGGAAGAAACTTTACCTGAAACTGTTGACCTCACTAGTTTGCCATTTGGTGGTGTGGGAGAAACAGAAATCTTAATAAGAAATCAAGGCGACCCATTTCCTGATTTTCTTTCTTTATGGTTATGTGGACTACCATCTGACGGAGCAGGAGCAAATAATGCAAGTGATTGGACGAATCCCGATGGAACTTGGGATTATACAAGAAAACCTCAAGTAGAAGGCAACATAACGTGGAATCACATATTTGACATTCGTTTAGATGGAAATGGCAACAGAATTATTACAGGAAATAATTTACCAGACCATCCGACTGGTATATTTCCAATTCAACCCGGTACGGAAGCTTTTCAATATGATAGAAATCCAAACATTATTTCTGAACAAGTTGTAAATTACACATTACCTGCAATACCTCAAATTGCCCAAGAAGCAAATTGCGTATTTTTTGGTCCTGCTGGATTTTCTGTTACTGGTGCTGCTATTTATCACGGAGCATCAACGCTCGGAACAGATGCAGCAGCACACGAAATGCTAGATAGATATGGTGGTCACACAGATGGTACAGAAAGATATCATTATCATTTTCCTGCCGAAGACCTACAGAATCATATTCACGAACACGAATCTGGACACGGAGCACTTATGGGATATATGTTGGACGGTTTTGGGATATATGGTCCTCAAGGTGAAAATGGTGAAATACTAACTTCCGCAGATTTAGATGAATGTCACGGTCACACACATCCAGTTCTTTGGGATGGCGAAATGATAAACCTATACCACTATCATTGGACGTATGATTTTCCATATAATATTGGATGCTTTAAAGGAACACCTCAATAAAAACAACCTGCAAAATGAATAAAATAAAATCAATCTTATTATTCTCAATTGTTTTAGTCATCTTTTCTTGTTCAAAAGACTCAAATGAAGAGACTAGTATTGAAGTCCCAAATACAGAATCACCAAATATTCTTTTCATTATAGCAGATGATTTAGGTAAAGATGCTATAAATGGATTTTCAGAAGGAAGTATAAAACCAAATACACCAAACATAGATGCTATTAGAAATAATGGAATCTCTTTCAGTAATTTTTGGACAAACCCAACTTGTACACCAACGAGAGCTTCCATAATAACTGGAAAGTATGGTTATAGAACTGGTGTAAAAGGTGTTGGCGATGAGTTATCTATTCAGGAAACTACACTACAAGAATATATTAGCAATCAAACCAATAATGAATATTCATCTGCAATTGTTGGAAAATGGCATCTTTCAGGTAATAATTCAGTAATAAACCCAGAAACGTTTGGACTTGACTATTATGCAGGACTTGTGCGTGGTGCTGTAGATAATTATTACCAATGGCAATTAAACGAAAGTGGTAATACAAGTAAAAACACGGAATATATAACCCAAGCTTTTACAGACTTATCAATTAATTGGATTAACCAACAATCTAAACCTTGGTTTATGTGGTTAGCTTATACTGCACCTCATACACCATTTCATGCACCACCAAGTAATATGCACAGTCAAGGAAATTTACCAACATATAATAATGTCCTTGACCCAATACCATACTATATGGCAGCGATTGAAGCTATGGATTTTCAAATTGGGAGATTATTAGACAATATTCCCGAAGATGAAAGAAATAACACGATAATCATTTTTATTGGAGATAATGGTACGCCAAATCAAGTTGCCCAAAGTCCTTATTCAAGTTCAAAGGTGAAAGAAACGTTATATCAGGGAGGAATAAATGTTCCAATGTTTATTTCGGGAAATTCAGTTTCAAGAACTGGAACAGATAACAGCTTAATAACTAGTACAGATTTGTTTGCAACTATAGCTCAAATTGCTGGCAGTTCGACAAGCGAAATTCACGATAGCAAAAGTTTTAAATCACTTTTCACAGAATCTACCAATATAAGAGATTATCAATACTCTGAACTGGTTGATGGTGCAGATGATGAATGGACAATAAGTAATGGAACATATAAACTCATTGTCAATTCACTTGGAATGGAAGAACTCTACAATTTAGTGAATGACCCTTACGAAAATAATAATTTACTTAATGGAACTCTATCTACAACAGAACAGAACGCAAAAACAGAATTGGAAACTGAATTAACAAACATTCGGAATTAAAAATAACTGGCTACAACAACGTGTATAAGTAATAGCTACATGAGTTTTAATTCAAGTCGCTATTACTTTTTATTATGTATATTACTTACTGAAAAGTAATGCCTATTAAATCGCTACTACTCATACACAAATACGTTGCCCACAATAGCGAAACGCACTCAGCAGGAAGTAAATCGAAATTAAAAAAAAGCGAAATTTAGCGGAATAAAACGCGGAATTAATTGCGCTGAATTTTTACTCAAATCGGAATAAAAATCACATCGGACTTTTTAG
>NZ_JBISCC010000066.1:0-3538 GCF_044385915.1 Thalassobellus citreus
AAGCACTAAAACCCAACATCGCATATCAAAAATGCTTATTTTAGTACTTAATCTTATGGTTATTGCTTCTTTGCTTGCTTCTGATTTTCCTTCGGAAAATCCTCGCACACAAAATCGCACTTTCCATATGCATAACCGTTACCCAACATTTGAAAACAGGAACTTACAAATTGAATTCAAAGTCTATAATGAGATTATTAAAAACTAATCTTATTATCCTCTTTCTATTATACATTACAAACCATTTCTTTCTTAAAGTTTTTAATCCGACTGTAATTCTAATAACAATTGGACAGTTTTTCATTCTGTTTAACGGACCAGCAATTTATCTTTTAATAAACTATTATAAGTACAATAAAAAAACGGAATTTTCTATCGACAAGAATTCTAATAAAATTTCAATTATTGAAAACGGAATAACTAAAGAATATTCCTTGAATGAAGTTAAATATTCAATTTATAATCTTGGAAAATATTGGCAAAACGCAATTGATAAAAACTATCGAATTCCAACAATTTTCTCTGATTTTGGATATTGGGATTTGACTTTTGAAAATGGAGACAGATATTATCTTACGACTTTACTTCAGGACTTTTTATTAGAAAAAAATGATATTAAAAATACAAAGTACCGATTTAGACTTATTCCATATATTGACAAATCAGAGAAGAAACAAGGAATTGAGTTAAAACCAATAGAATACAAACCGAAAAGTAGAACTGAAAAACTAAAAGAAAGTTACAAAGAAAAAACAAACGAGGAACTGAAATATATTATTGAGAATAAAAGTAAGTATCAAACCGAAGCAATTAAAATAGCAGAACAAATTCTGAAAGAAAAAACGTTGGGTAACAAAGCATAAAATTAATGGCTAGTTTTAGCCTACTTGGAAAATTCCTTCGGAATTTTCCGCTGGCAAGTTTCTATTTACTAAATTAGTGCTTAAACGCGCCACTAATATTATACGTAACCGTTGTACACAAGCTAAACAAACTTTATGGAAGCCTTCAAATATCTGATTTTATTAATAATTCTGATTGCCATAATTGCTTTTGGAATTTATGTATTAATTAGAGGATTAATAAAGAAAGACACTGAATTAAAATATTGGAGTATTGGAATTATAGGAATTCCGACAATTGTTATTCTGTATAATTTATTTCCAAACTTTCTGACTAAAAAACCATCTGACAAAGAATTGATTGGAATTTATAAAATTGTAAGTGCCGAAAATGGAATTCCGAAATCTGAATTTGATAAGCATATTTTGACTCTAAAAGATGACGGAACTTTTGAATTCACAAAAACTCCTGGAATTAATCTTTGTGTAAATGGGAATTATGATTTGGACTATGAATTTGAGGATAATGAACTTTCTTTTCAATGCGGAAAAGGTTGGACTAGTGCTCACATAAAAAGAAAAATATCAGGATTCGAAATTGAGTTTTTTAATAGCAAAAAAGAAATCCGATTTGCAAAAACTGATTAAAAAAAGCCAGTGTACAACAAAGCATAAAATTAATGGCTAGTTCTAGCTTACTTGGAAAATTCCTTCGGAATTTTCCGCTGGCAAGTTTCTATTTACTAAATTAGTGCTTAAACGCGCCACTAATATTATACGTAACCGTTAGCATACATTTGAAATGACTCTTTCCGAAGTATATTTTTATATGATAATTATAATTTACCAACTCTTTAGTTTGGTAATAATAACATTTACGGAAGACCTAAAAGAGGATAAATATTATAAACGATATTTGAAAATCACATTCTTAATCGGATTTCTTGGAATTGTAATGGAATTGTAATGGAATTGTTGAATTGGAATTACTTCTGTCGATTTAATTGCACTCTACTGACCTTCTCGCCTTTTCTGACTTTATTAATCTCAAAAGGAGTTATTGAGTTTTATAAAAAAGTATTCAAAAGAGAAGCTTTTCAAATGCAATGGGGGAAATTATCAGACGGAATTTGGATAAAGAATAACGGAGATTTAAAACATAAAGGATATTATAGTTGGTATACCGTGAATATTGGAAGCTTTCCGATTTTTATAATTACAACTATATTTTTACTGATAGAAAAAAACGTATGCTAACAAAGTATAAGAAATAATGCTTAAATTTATTCCTAAATCAAAAGGCTAGTACGCATTTGGTCACTCTGATTTTCCTGCGGAAAATCCTCGGACACAAAACGCACTATCCTTATACACAACCGTTGGCAATAATTAAGAGTGACTGATAACAATCCACAAACAATAATTTCTTTAGATGGTAGAATTCTGTTCTATGAAATAAACCATTTTATAAAAGATATTGTTAATGGAAATTGTTGCTTTATTTGTGGTTCAAAACCTTCCGAAAAAATCTTTAATGATGAACACGTAATTCCAGATTGGATTTTAAAAAAGTATAATTTACGTGAACAGAAAATTATACTTCCTAATCTTACCAAAATACAATATTCAAAATATAAAGTTCCTTGTTGTCAAGAATGCAATTCTGAATTAGGAAAACATTTCGAAGAACCAATAAGCGAATTATTATCAAAGCCTTATGAGGAGATTGCAAAAGAATTAAATGAATCAAGTAAAAAAAGAGACTTGCTATTTAGATGGTTATGTTTAATTTACTTTAAAACTCATTTAAAAGACAAAGCATTAAGAGAAAATAGAGATTATAGTGCTGAAAATTCAAAAATTGGAGACAGACATCTATGGGAAGATTTTCACCACGTACATTGTATTGTAAGAAGTCATCATACAGGAGCTAGAATTGACACAGAAGTATATGGATCTCTATATGCCAATAAAATTATTGGAGAAGAAGGTTTGCAAACATTTGATTACATAGATAATCCTTGGACTAAAGGAGTTCTTCTAAAGTTAGGAGACTTTTGCATAGCAACAATTTTAGATGATTCTTGTGCTTCAATTTCAATGTATAGCCAACAAATATCTTTAATTGGAAAGGGTATTTCGATTTTTCAGTTTTATGAAGTTTTTGCTCATTTTAATTATATAAGACTACATCTAACTGAACGTCCTATATTTCAATCATCAATAAATTCTAAAACTGGATATAATATTATTGCGAAAAAACCTGAAAAATATGAATTAGTCGACAAGTCAGAAAGGATTGGTACATATGGAGACTTTTTGAGAATTTATGCAGAACGGTCTATGGAAGATGTTCCTGAAGCAAAAAATATATTGGATTTAATAAGTGAAGGAAAATGGACGTTTTTATGGGATGAAAGTGGTAAATTCATTGATATAAATAAAAATAAATAACTATTGCCAACAAAGCATAAAATTAATGGCTAGTTCTAGCTTACTTGGAAAATTCCTTCGGAATTTTCCGCTGGCAAGTTTCTATTTACTAAATTAGTACCTAAACGCGCCACTAATATTATACGTAACCGTTGGCAAACATTATGAGAACGATTCTGCAAATAATCATACTTCTGACTTCTATTATGACTTTTTCGCAAGAAAAGTTAAGCGGAAAATATTGCTCAATTCCTATTGGAGAA
>NZ_JBISCC010000078.1:0-2136 GCF_044385915.1 Thalassobellus citreus
ATTAGAAGCCATAACAAGACAATTTATAAAAGAGATGCAATTAAAGGAACGGCAAGCTATAGCATTTGTACATCAGGATAAAGAACATAAGCACATTCATTTATATGTCAATCGTATCGACTTTAAAGGCGTTGCTTATAACGATAGTTTTATTGGGAAACGAAGTCAGCTTGCAGCAGAAAAAGTCGCTGAAAGTATGGGACTGACCACCGTTAAGCAAATCCAATTTGAAAAAGAATTTAATCTAAAAGAAATACGAACTGAGATCAAACGCAGGCATGACCTGACTATGAAACAATTCAAACCCAAATCTTTTGATGATTATATAAAATCCATGCAAGCCAATGGAGTAAAAGTCATACCAACAATTAATAATCAAAACAAATTACAAGGCTTTCGGTTTGAGTTTGATGGTCACAATCTTAAAGGTAGCGAAGTACATCGCAATATGTCTCTTGGGAATATTGGAAAACAAATGTCAGGAATAAATGGAGCAAGCATATTAAAAGAAAACAATGTAAGTATCAAACTGGCTGGTAAAGTGGTTGACCTAACACCAAGTCTAGCTTTAAAAATCACCAAATTCATTATTAAAAGAGCCATTGATAAAGGGGTGGGCATAGGATATTAAATTAAACAGAACAATCATGACAAAACTTGAAGAACTAACAGCCTTATTGGTTAATGAAATCAATGACTTTAATAATGGTATTGAGAAACTAGAAAACATTAAGGAACAGTTAAAAGAAACTAAAATTAAAATGGATATATCCGAATACAAATCTATAATTGAATCACATCAACAACAGATGAAGTTTCATAAAGAAACATTAGAAGGTTTTGAAATTCGGTTTAATAACAAAATAAACCAAGCTAAAATGTATCCTACTTGGGCAGTGGTGGTATTTATTATTTGTATGGTTACTTGTGTAGGTCTTGTTTCCTATATGTTTCTGAAATAAGTTTGATTAAGGTCGCTTCATTAAAGCAGATACATCATCCAAAAATTCACCTTCTTCAAAGGGTAGAAGTTTTTGTGCCAATTCTAGGGTTTTACGAATATCTTTACCATGATCCTTTATATGTGGAGGACAATAAGTATCTCCTTGAGTAGCCAAAATACTAACATTCATTAAAGCTTCAATAGTGGTGAATAAATCTAAATAGCCTTCAAATTGTAAGTAAGTAGCCTTAAATTTTCCTTTTTGAATATCTGATGGCTCTAATGTATCTAATTTATACTTAGCTGATTTTATTAATTTTTCAAGTGCCTTCTTTTTTGATTTCATATCCTATTTTATTTAAGGTGCTTTCTTTTTGAGTTCCTGTGATGAAAGGATTTCGGTGATTTTGTCCAAACAAAACATTTGATCATGAGGCAATAAGTCAATAACCATTTCTAGTACTTTGGTCACGCTAGTTATTGGCGCTTTATTGCTATGTTTGGGATAAACAAAAACACCATTGCCATCTAGTGCATAATAACAGACTTCTAATAGAGCAGAAATACTACTGGTAATATCCTCATGGTCTGACACCTCAAAACCTATGGTCTTTCTTGTCCTGTTGCCATGAGATTCCATGCGAACTCCAGAGAAGTTTTTAATGTGCTTCTGTATTGTCTTTAATTTCTTTTTTTCTTTCATCAGCTGTTGATTTCTGGTTCTAAGACTAAATCTCGGATAACATCCAAAAGCTCCATTTCATTATGCGGAATCATATCCAAGACATACCCTAACACTTCTTTGATGTTATGTTCTGGGTCAGATATAGAACGTGTTGAGCAGTAATCGGCTTCCATGGCTAATATGCAGACCTTTAACAGATTCGAAATCATGAACGAAGTCTCTAAATAGCCTTCAGTAACTAATCCAATGGTATAATGCCCTTCTTTAAAAGGGTAAGGAGACAAAGAAGAAAAATCCTTTTTGGATAAGGATTTAATGAAATTGGAAAACTCAATGTCATTTGGTTCTGAGCTTTGTTGTTGAGTAACTTTGATATCTTTAGTATTTGATACTTCAACAATACAGGTGTTCAGTTTGTTTTTGAATAGTGACGTAGCCAATGCTTCCATTTTATGAGCTTTCTCTAATATTTTATGGATTTGCTCCAAGTTGATATGGTAATTGTTTT
>NZ_JBISCC010000081.1:0-551 GCF_044385915.1 Thalassobellus citreus
ATCCACTTTAAAATAGGCATCCATAGCACCTATTTCCATGGTATTAATACCAAATTTTTTTAACTGAGCCATAACTGTGTTTAAAATATCTCTGTTTTTTATGGCAATTTCATCTGAAACCCTACCTTCTACGATACCCCAACGCTTAGGGTCTAAAGTAAATGTAGTGTCATTTACAATTTCTTTATTTTCAATCTCAAATAATAATTCATCAAATCCTACTTTTGAATGAGCAAATAAATTATTATTAAATAATATTGTTAATAAAACAATTAAAGTCATAAAAATGTTTTTCTTTTTGAGCATTTTTTTATTTTTTTGGATTATTGAGAGCTTAAATATTCAAATAAATATTTAAAAGTGATTGTTGAAATATAATTAAACAAATTTTAGTTAATAACATTGTTAGCTAATGTAATATTTTCTGAATCTAATATTTGAAAATCAGTATTACTAGCATTTCCTTCAAAAGCAATATTTTTTCCGTTTTTTATATACAATTTGAAATTTGTGTTACTTGTATTAAAATCACAATCTTTAAAAGTTATTTG
>NZ_JBISCC010000110.1:0-74385 GCF_044385915.1 Thalassobellus citreus
ACTCTTGAGTTAATACTAACTCTAGCTGATTACTGCGGGAGCGATAGTAGTGGTTAGCTTTTGTAAAACTGCCATATATGGTTTTACAAAACTAGTAACGTATAGCGCGGTTTTTATTTTTCTTAAAAACCCGCCCAATTAGGTTATAATCTTCCTTTAAATTTATACTAAGATGGTTTATTTTATTTACAGGTAAGTACAGGATAGTATAACTAACTTAAAGGTATAGTTTTAATGTTTAAAATTAAACTAATTACAACTTTGATTATTGAATTTATATTTCTCTGTTGTTAAATTTAAACAAGCATAATTTATGACCTTACCTACTCTTTTTCGAGTGTTTTTCTTCTTTTTATTTTTTTTAATTGGCTATAATAGTGAAGCTCAAGATGAAGCTTTTGTTATGAGCCAAATTGGCTCTAATAACTTATTGGATAAATCATGGGATTTAAATTATGGACCTGATGGTTATCTTTGGGTAACAGAAAGAGAAGCAGGTAAAGTTGTTAGAATAAATCCTGATACAGCTGTACGTGATGAATTGATTCAAATTTCGGAAGTGTCATCTACTGCTGGGCAGGATGGGTTGTTAGGATTGGCAATAGAAGACGGTTTGCTTACTGGTACTCCTTATGTGTATTTATCTTATACTTATCTTGTTGGTGGTAATAGAAAGCAGAAATTGGTTAAATACACTTTTGAAATTAGTGGAGCTGATGGATCTTTGTCTACGCCTGTAACTGTTATTGATAATTTACCTTCTAGTAATGACCATAATTCAGGGAGATTGATTTTAGGATCAGATGATAAGCTTTATTATACAATAGGAGATCAGGGAGAAAAGGACTGTGGGTCTAATTTAGCTCAGTTTTTACCTACACAACAAGAGATTGATCTGAATGATTGGTCTAAGTATCCAGGTAAAGTTTTAAGATTGAATTTGGATGGTAGTATTCCTGATGATAATCCTATATTTAATGGTGTGAGAAGTCATATATATACTTATGGACATAGAAATCCACAAGGAATTGTTTTAGGTAATAACGGAATAATATATTCTAGTGAACATGGTCCAAGTTCTGATGATGAAGTTAATATTATTAATTCGGGTAAAAATTACGGTTGGCCTTATGTTGCAGGTTTAAAAGATAACTTGCAAGATGGTGCTATTTGTGATGCTAATAATGAAACAGCATTTGTAGCATCTAATTATCAAGATCCTTTAATGTCTCTTTTTACTCCTGATACTCCTCAAGATGCAGCTTGTACAGATGGTTGGATGTGTCGTTTAAATATAGCGCCATCAAGTATAGCTATTTACGAAAGTGATGTTATATCTGCATGGAAAAACTCTTTATTAGTTACAAGTTTAAAAAGAGGAAGAGTGTATAGGTTAAAATTAAATGCTGATGGAACTGCTGTAGAAAATAATGATATAACACAGATTTTTTATACACAAAACCGCTATCGTGATATTGTGGTAACTCCAGATGGGAAGGCTATATATATTATAACAGACTCATCTGGAAAAACATCTGATGAATCAAGTATGAATGTTGTTACTACATTGAATAATCCTGGGGCCATTTTAAAATTCACATTTCAAGATGCGCTTTCTGTTGAAAATAAAAATATTGAGGATTTATTTAGGGTTTGGCCCAATCCAACTAAAAACAAATTAATTATTGAGTTAAATAATAATATTAAAGCTTTTAAAGCTCAATTAATTAATTCAATAGGACAAGTTGTAAAAGAATTTAATGAATTGCAATCTGGAATAAATGAAACAAACGTTGATAATTTTTCTGCAGGTGTGTATATATTAAAATTATCGATTAAAGATCAATCTTTGCAAAAACGAGTAATTCTACATTAAATTATTATATAGCTTAGAGAATATTTTAAAAATAATAAATCCTGTAAACATTAAGTTTTGGGATTTTTTTTATGAGAACTCCTAGTTTACTTGATATTCATTATTATTAATAAAGTTTTAAGTTGTGAAATTATCTGCTTATCACTATTGTTTTCAAACAAAAATTATCTAAAAAACAACCTCTATTTTAATTAAATATTTGCTTTTAGTCTGATAAAATATGACTTTTATCGATTATTTATTTAATTTTATAGTAATATATTTTAAAAAAATATGTAGCTTTGGAAATAGTCTGTTTATAAAAAAGTGTAATAGAGCAAATTATTTTATTTGATTTTTGACCCCAAATCTAAATCTACAATGTTTAAAAAACACATATTTATTCTATTTTTATTAATTGTTTCTGTTTCTTTTTCTCAAAAAAAGGATACGTTATATGTTAACAATCAATTAAAAAAAGCTGAAACATTACAACAAACAGATTTTCTTAAAGCAAAAGAACTATTAGCGGACGCATTAAAAATATCGAACGATATTAAATATGATTTCGGTGTTTTGCAGTCTAATATTATTTTAGGTCAAATTGCTTATTATCATGGAGAACATAATGTGTCTATTAAATATTATCAAAAAGCAATAGACTTTATACAGAATAATAAACTCTCCTATCCAGATAAAACAGGATACTGTTATTCTAAAATGGGAGCCTCCTATTACTATTTAGCAGATTATAAAAAAAGCGTAGAAGTAGCATTACAGTCATTAGAATATTTTACTGGCAAAGATCAAAATATAATAATTGGTGCTTATCGAAGTTTAGGAGTAGTATATTAACAATTAAAACAGTATGATAAATCTATAGAATTTTTTAAGAAAATGCGTGATATTAGTATTGGAAACAATATAAATAATACAGTAAGCGCATTAATGAATATGGGCTCTGTTTATACTGAAATGAAAGATTATAAATCTGCTTTAATCAATCTTAATGAAGCTAAAGCATTATTAATAAATTCAGACAATGTTCATTTTAAAGGAATATTAGAGATTGAGTTTTCACGTTATTATAGTAAAATAAACAATAATACAGATGCTTTAAAACACGCCTTAAAGGCATATGAAATTGCTAACAATAATAATTTAGCAATATTAAAAAACGAGATTTTAGAACAATTAGGAGATGTGTATTTTGCACATAAAGATTATGTTAAATCTAAGAATAATTATCTAAAAGCATTAGAAGGTTCTAAAGAAAATAAAAGTAAACAGAGCGAAAATAATTTATACAAAAGCTGTCATTGGTCTATATGCAAAATGGCGATTATGAAGAATCAAATAATTATTTAAATAAATACGTAACATTAAAAGACAGCCTACAAGACGATAAAAACATAAAAACCATTGCAAGTACAGTTGCATTATATGAAAACGAAAAAACAGAGAAAGAGTTAGCTATAAAAACAGCTAAAATAAAGGATCAAGAAAATTTATTATTAAAACGAAAAACAAATACCTTATACGTAACCTTAGGTTTTATAGCTATTAATTTAGTGCTATTTATGTTTTTTGCATTTTATCAAAGAAAAGTAAAAAAAAGTAAAACAAGTTCATAATCAAATACTTAAAAGAAAAAAAAACAGAAATTTGTTTGAAGCAAAGCAAGAAGTTGTAAACGCTATGAAGGTAAAACAGCAATCTTAATTAATATTACACACGAACTTAAAACACCATTGCAAACCATATCTGGAATTACAGAAATTCTTAATAAAGAATCACTAAATAAAAAAAATCACAAATATTTAAAAACTATAAATTTTTCAGTTACTAATTTATTAGGTTTAATTAATAACGCTGTAATGTTAAACTCTAAAGATAAAAGTAACTTAAAGTTAGATAAAAAACCATTTGCATTGTCTGATACCATACGTGGTATCGTAGATTCTGTAGGTATTACTAATCAAACAAACAACAAATTATATATTGATATTGATTCTAGTTTAGAAAACATAAAAGTTCTAGGAGACGAACAAAAATTAACTCAAATATTGTGTAATTTAATCGATAACTCAAACAAATATACAGATAATGGACATATTTATATTCAAGCAGAAACTATTACGAGTTCTAAAGAAGAAGTAACAATAAAATTTAATGTGTCAGACACAGGAGTTGGTATTAGTAATGAGAGTTTAGATAAAGTTTTTGACGAATTTTATAAAGAATCTATGGATTTTACAGCTAATTGTTCTGGTCCTGGTTTAGGGTTGTCTATTGTGAAGTTGTTAGTAGAATTGCATAATAGTGAAATAATAGTTGAATCTAAAAAAGCTGAAGGAGCAACATTTTCATTTGTTTTTACTTACCAAATAGCGCCTATTGAAAAATTTCAAATTGAAAACATAAAAATTGATGCATCAAAAATTAATGTTCTTTTAGTTGAAGATCATAAAATTAACCAAATGCTAATAAAAAAAACAATAGAAAAAAAAGGTTTTGTAAATTGTAAAGTAACGAATAATGGTTTAGAGGCTGTAAATTTTGTAAAAGAAGAGAAATTTGATATTGTTTTAACAGATATTATGATGCCAGTTATGGATGGTTTTGAATCTTCACTATTAATAAAACAATACAATAAGAATATTCCAATAATTGCAATTACAGCTGTGTGTGGTGAACTTGAAAAAGAAAATTTTGAACGCTCCCAGATAGATTTTGTAATAAATAAGCCTATAAAACCTGATGAGTTGTATAAAGCTATGTATAAAGAGTTAAGCTTAATAAAAGTATAAACATCAAATATTATTTTCTGTTTTTTAATAATCACCCGTTTCGAGTACTAATTTTCTGCACGGCACATACACACAATTTTTGAGAATGATATTCTATTATAATTGATTTGTGTGATATTGTATCTGTAAAAAACAAAAACTCACAACTTTCTAATAATTAGATTATTATGAGTTTTTAAAGTGGTACCTCCAATAGCTTATTCTTTTACACTACTATGTAGCTGCATACATCTGTATGCACATTTTTGTGTGTCTTTATTTTGTATATTTAGTTCCGTGTTTCTGTATAATAGTGAGTATTCGAGAGCATATTGAAGACGAGATTTGTTTTCTTTACTGTGGATTTAATTCCTATAAGATGAAAATATATTAAAACTCCAATTAAATTTGTTTTCCATAACTAAAGAACTTTTTTAAACCCTTAATCGAGATAAATTACTTTCGACTTATTTTCTGTTACTTTTGTATCTTTTATACATGAAATTTAAAACCGAAAAAAATAAATAAGATCACAAAAGATAATTTTGAAGATTAATCTAGAGAAGATATGCCTGTATTAATAAGGATGGGAAATATAAGTTCTGTGAGTAATACCAATAGTATAACTGTAGTTATTTATAAAATTAAAATTATTTTAATATTTGCTAAATTGATTATGAAAAAAGTAGTTTTTATTGCGTTACTAAGCTGTGTTTATGTAACAGCTCAAAATAATGTCTCTCAGGAAAAGCTAGAAACACTTAAAAATAAAATAGCTAATTCGGAAAAGACAGAGAAGCTTCAATGGTTAGATAGTCTAACCACTTTAGTAGAATTTGATGAAGCACTTAAATATGATTCTATAGTTAGAGAAACCATTACATATGCTTTAAAGTTAGATTCCTTAAATATTGCAACAATAAATACAAGCAAACTTATTCATTACCATAGTAATATAATGGGAAATTCTGAAGAGGGGCTGCGAATATTTAAAGATTTTTTGAGTACTGTAGAATTAGTAAAATCTAATGTTATCAAGGGAAAGTATTATCTCTATGGTGCAGATTCATATGCAGGTCAGGTTGATTTTGATAAAGCTTTTAAATATTATGATCTAGCTAAAGATTGGGCATCGAAAGCAGATAATCAGTTGTTGTTGGCGACTATAGCTCTAAAAACTGGAGGTGTTTTATTGGAAATGGGAGAAGCAGTTAATGCTTCAAAACACATTCAGGAAGCTATTAGAATCTTTGCTGTCGAGAAGGATACATTAAACTTAATAAATGCTAAAAATGACATTTCAATTTTATACAGTCAAAATGCATTTTATAAAGAAGCAGAAAAAGAGCGTAATGAAGCCATAGCTTTATCGAATGTTTTTAAAGAAGAAACAGCAGTGTCATTACTTTATTATAACGCAGCGGCAGATTATAGATTAATTGATGATCAAGAAAAGCGAATATCAAATTTAAAGTTAGCACTAAAGCATAACAATTCTGAGTTCAGACGTTTTTATGAACCATACTTTTTATGTGATTTAACTATAGCTTTGGCAGAAAATGATAGTATAGAAAAAGCAGAACAGTATTTTGATAAAATCAAGAATGATCCAGACACATATTCCGAAGGTATTCAAAAAGAGATGTATATCGAAGTTCTAAAACAAATGGCTTTAGGGAAAAATCAGTTTAAAGAAGCTATTGATTATGGAAAACAGCATTTAGAATTAAAAAAGGGGCATAAAGGCTATGTAGAAATAATGAACGCAGAAAAGTTTTTGTCGGATGTTTACCAAAATACTAATGATAATAGAAACTCTGAAAAACACTTAATTAATTACTATAAAATAAAAGATTCTATATCTAAAGTTCAAAATGTAAAGTCATTAACCTATTATCAAACGCTTTACGAAACCGAAAAACGCGATTTAAAAATACAAGCCCAACAAAGTAATATAGCATTATTAGATGAAAAAAATAAAGTAAAAAACCAATGGCTATTATTTGGTAGTTTAGGCCTTTTAGCATTATTTGGAATTGTGTTATTATGGCGTTCTAGAAATACAGCGAGAAAACGCGAACAATTGCAAGAACAGTTTTCTCAAGACCTTTTAAATGCACAAGAAAAAGAACGAACTAGAGTATCTAAAGATTTACATGATAGTGTGGGGCAGCAACTGACGTTAATTAAAAAGAAGGCTCAGAATTTGGAGCAAGAAGAACTATCAGCGATGACAAATAATGCTTTGGAGGAGGTGAGAAGTATATCAAGAGGATTATTCCCAGCGGCATTAAAGCAATTAGGCTTAACAGAAAGTATCCGACAATTGTTAAATGATTTAGATGAAGAAACCGATATGTTTTTTTCTGTAGAGATTGATGATATTGATAACGAGTTTAATGAAACAGAAACACTTAATTTATATAGATTTATTCAAGAAACGGTAACAAATGCTTTAAAACATGCCAAGGCCAAAACACTAACCGTTAATATTACAAAACTTAATAATACTGTTGAAGTTTTGATAAAGGACAATGGCGTTGGCTTTGATAATGTGGCGTCTGTAAAACAACATAGTTTAGGTTTAAAAACTATAGCAGAACGTATACGTATGTTAAAAGGTACACTGTCAATAAAAAGTAAAGAAGAAGAAGGAACGCAAGTTCTAGCTCAAATACCAATAGTATAATTATGGAAATTTCTGTTTTAGTTGCCGATGACCACCCGATGTTACTCAAAGGTTTAGTAGATGAACTTAAATCGTTTAATTATAATGTTATTTCTTCAGTAGAAAATGGTGCAAAAGCTTTAGATGATATTATGTCATTACAACCAGATATTGCCATTTTAGATATAGAAATGCCTTTGTTGTCAGGTTTTGAAGTCATTCAAAAATGTTTGGATAAGCAACAAACCACAAAGTTTATCATCCTAACATCTCATAAACAAAAAGGCTTTATTTCAAAAGCACAAAAACTTAATATACAAGGTTATATTTTAAAAGATGAACCATCAATCGAACTCCATAAATGCATTCAGGAAGTTTATAAAGGAGGTACATACTTTAGCTCAGAATTCAATAAAATACTTCAAAATCAGATTTCACCAGAAATTGAGAAAATTAAATTCTTAAGCCCTTCAGAGCGTACCATTGTTCGTTTAGTAGCACAAGGGAAATCTTCTAAAGAAATAGGAGCGTTATTAAGTATATCTATTAGAACTGTTGAAAAACACCGCTCCAATATCATCCAAAAATTAGACCTTTCAAACGAAATGGATGCCCTAAGTTCTTGGGCTCAGGAGCATAAAGAGCTTATACTTTCCATATAAATTCGGTAAGCAACTTTCATATCAAACGCTACGTAGGGCTACGTAGTATTTGCAAGTGGTACGTATTGTTATAGACTACCCCTAGTTATACCTTGCACTAGCATTGGATGTATATCCTTGTCTCAAAAAAGAGTATAACGAATTAACAATAATAACCATGAAAACAAAATTTACATTTTTAACCCTTTTATTGCTTTTTATTGCAACGTTTAACTATGCACAAACCTCTGCAGAAATAGCAGATATAGCTGTACAAGGTATAGCAAGAGATGGCAATAATACAGCTAAAACAAATGTTACTATTTCTTTAACGTTTGAGTTGTATTATTTAGATGCAAATAACGGTAATACAAAAGTAGTTATTGGTACTCCAGAAACTGTTAGTTTAACGACAGATGCCTTTGGTGTGTTTTCACATATTGTAAGTCCAGCGGCAAGTAACAACCCCATATTTGCAAACCAACAGGTGTATTTAAAAATAAGTGAAGGGACGCAGATTATTTCAGAAGAAAAATTAAAACATGTGCCTTATGCTATTGCTGCCAATAATGGGGTGCCAACAGGGGCCATTATGCCTTTTGTAGGAGCGAGTTCTGATGTGCCTGAGGGATGGGTTTTGTGTAACGGACAAACTTTACCAGCTACAGCTACTAAACTAATTAGCATGATTGGTAACAATGCACCAAATTTAGGTGGTATGTTTTTAAGAGGAGCTGGGACAAATGACATGACAGATACTGTAACTCTTCTTAATGGAACACAAGATGATGATTATAAAAGACATAATCATGCTTCTGGTGGCTTGCAAACTTCTGCAGCTGGTTCTCATAGACACTTAAAGACGGAGTCTACGATAAGTGTTCCTAAACCTGATCCAGCGTACTATACAAATGTTAGGATAGGATTTATTTCTAATGTCTTACCAACAGTAGCAAATAATTCTGATTTTGCTGGAAACCATACGCATAATATTACAGGTAATACTGGTAACAGTGGTGGTACTGCTATTAATAATCCTGGAGGTACTGAAACTAGGCCTGTAAACTACGGGGTTAACTACATCATTAAACTATAAAAACATAGGATGATGAGAAAAAAAATACTAAGCCTGTGTTTTGGGTTCCTAATTTCAGGGCTCTGGGCGCAACAGGATGATGGTGCCAAAATTGTTACCACATCGCAGGCCGCACAAAACAATGGTTATACCATTCAAGTTGGTGTACCTTATTTGGGAACCAGTAATGTTGCCAATAACACCGATGCCCGTTTTCCATGGGACATATTATACATTTTTGGAACATTTGCAGAGGAATCTTTTGATGTGTCTAAAGGCTATTTCGGCGATAAAGTGTTGTTGCAATGGGAGCTAAGAAATAACTTTAATTTAATTACAACCATAGAAATATCACGTAGAGAATTAGGAAGTATAACGCCATTTCAATTTATAGGCAGTGCATCACCCAATGATACCCAATACGAAGATAAATATGTAGATGGTGGCGTACTGTATGAATATAAAGTATTGGCAAAAGGTGTAAGCCAAACCGAAGAGTTATATACGAACTTCATCACAGGCATAGGGTTTAGAAACCCAACAGCCATAGTAACAGGTAACGTAAGTTATAAAGGGGGCAACCCGGTGCAGAATGTTACTATTACAGCAGAGTCTGATGGCAGCGTTGTAAGTTACGGCAGTGGTTTAATTATTCCGGGGTCTAATCAGTTAGAAATATTAAATCTGAACAAACCTATTGCAACACAAACTACGTTGCAAGCGTGGGTACGTCCAGATGAGCCTTATGTTGATGATAGTGGAAATGCTATAAGATTGTTTAGACTCAACGAGAAAAATGGTAATAATATTGATGTTACCGTTAATTTAAAAGAAACCTCTAAAACTTTAGAAGTTAATATTGGAGGTAATCTACATATTATTCAAAACGTTTACCCATCTGGAGATGTGGATGCTCGTGGTGATGATATCATGATACCAGTATCAGATTTCAACAACAATTTTGTACATATTACTGCCCAGTTAGAAGATAATAAAGAGCCTTTATTGTTTATAAATGGGCGCCCTATGACTGCGGCTTATAGGGATGCAGCACATGCTGCCAGAGCTAAAGTAGATGATGAAGATACCTCACCGTATTTAGAAATAACGGTTCTAACAGTAACAACAAGGTTTAATGTAGGAAGTGCCGATTGGAACAATGTATTTATAGGCGGAGGAAAAACCGCATTAATTGACGAAATACGTGTTTGGAAAAGTATAGAAGACGCTTCAGATATTCGTACAGATTATAAGCGATACATAAGCGGAAACGCCCCAGATTTGGTCGTGTATTTAAGTGCTAACGAAAATGCAGGAGGCTATGCTTATGATGCCTCAAGAAATGGATTCAATTACAACAAAAATCACGGTAGTTTAAACATCCAGGGTATAAGTAACGATATCTCTTTTGTGTCTGGTGCAGGAAATATTCCATCGTCCAGTCAATTAGGTATTCTGGGAGTTACAGATGTTAATGGTAATTATGAAATCAATGCGATTCCTTATACAGGAACAGGCGAATCATTTAAAATTACGCCTAGTTTTGGACAACATAAATTTGAGCCTAATCAGCAATTGGTGTTTTTAGGTGAAGGCTCCGAAGTGGTCAATAAAATAGATTTTACAGATACCTCATCCTTTATTTTTAAAGGCAAAATATTATATGATACCAGAGGTGTGTTCCCTTCTTTTGTTGATGTAAACGGAGGTGTTTTGAGTGGTCTTAGTGATGGGGATGAGTATGTAAGTGGAGGCACTAGTATTTTAGATGAAACGTATAACCAGTATGAGCAAAACGGTAATTTTTATAATAAAGGAGAATATTGGTTAAATGATTTAAACGATACCGATACGACTAATGACCGCTTAGAACGTTATGCACGTATTCCGGTAGCTGGAGCCAACATTTATATAGATGGCAACATAGTTTTAGATGAAAATAATGTCCCTATAGAATCGGATAGCGAAGGTAATTTTGATATTAGTGTGCCTATTGGTAATCACTTTATTCGTGTTGCTAAAACCGGACATGAATTTACTTATGAGGGTAGATTTCCGGCAGAAACAGGCACCTTTCAAGAGTTCTTTGAAGATGCCCAGGAACAAGTGGTGTTTATTGATGAAACACGTGTTACAGCTGTAGGTCGTGTTGTTGGTGGCTCGGTAGAAGCCCAAAAACCAATAGGTTTTGGTGATAATGGGTTTTTTAGTACACCATTTATTAAAGTTGAAAATAGCCTACCAGTTATAGAAAACTTAGATGTAAGTTCTAAAAATAATATTGGTGTAGCGAATATGACTTTTGATTATGCACCAGTTGGAGCCAATGTAACGCCCTATACAAAATTTAATTTTCAAACTAATAGTGAGTCAGGGGAGTATCGTGTAAAATTGATGCCGCTTAATTATGAGATTGTTGGAGGTACTGGTTTACAGATTGCTAGTAATGCTGCTATCAATACAAGTATTATTGATTCAGGAACTAAAGAAGCTGTTAACTTTGCAAGCATTCCACCACTTTTAACTCCAGAGTTTAAATATCCTGATGATACGGTGCTCGAAGGTGTACCCTATCATTTTGAGAAAAGTTTTATTTATAGGTCTACACCAGTTTTACGAGTTACTGACCAAACCTCTGAAAGTGAACTTGTTTTAAAAGACAGTAATGGTGTTGACCAAACTATAAGTACAGAAGGGTTTAAGCATCCAGATGGATCAAATGATGATGTTCTTATTTATCAACAGTTTTCTACTTACCAAATAGTTTTAAAAACCTTTGAGCGTTATGAAAATTTTGATATGGATATAAGTGGCGTTGAAGATATAGTTCCTATTGTAGATGGGCAGTTAAGTATTACAAATAATTTAGCAATACCAGAATCAGAAGTTATTGAAAATGATGCTAATGATAATAGTATTACCAATTATTCATTTATTGGTGGAGTACCTAATACAAACACACCTTTTACACGTAATATTGATATTCAATATGTTATTGAAGGGGAACCATATTCTGCTGAAAATTATATTAGTGATGGGATTATTTTAGGCGGTGCAAGAGATGGAAGTCAATCCATACTATCAGAAGCACCAGAGATTCCAGATATTATTTTAAGAGACCCACCAGGGTCAAATAGTTTCGCATCTATAGAAGCTGGAGAAAGCATTAGTTTTACTACAGACAATAGTTTTTCAAGTGGAGTAGGCATTTCTCAAAGTGTGAAATTAATGTTGGGAGGTGAAGTATCCATTGTGGCAGGACCTCCAGGAGCTGGACTTGTTGTTAAAACTGAAGTTACCAATAGTTTAACAGGAAATATTTCAGTAGAATCCTCTTCTAAAGATGGCAATAGTATTACCAAAACCTATACATTCAACCAAACCATATCAACCAGTGATGACCCAGAATTTGTAGGAGCAGAAGGTGATTTATATATAGGAAATTCTAAAAATTATTCTAAAGGTAGTTTTGATGATTTTCAAGCAACTTTAGATCAGGTAGGTGACCCTGGTGATAATTTTGAATTAACCAATGGTAATGGTGATAAAGTGTATTTAAATAAACAAAAAGCCTTTTATCTGGGTGAAAAGCCAACAAATACGTTCTTTGTGTATTCTCAAAAATTCATTATTACCGATTTAATTCCAGAATACGAAGCTATTGTAGAAACTTTATCAAATGGAGGTACGGTTGAAAATGCAAAACCTCAATCTTGGTATGAAAATCAAATTGATTTATGGCGCAGAATCATATTAAATAATGAACGTAGTAAATATACAGCGCTAAATGATCCTACTTTTATTGGACAAACAGCCCTAAGTGCTATTGGATCTTATACTAGTGATCTTGAAGATGAAATAAATAATGCGCAAGTAGGTGGGCCTTATGAAAGTTTATTACAAGAGAAATTAAAATTAGCGGATGAACAAAAAGCTTTAATAACATCAAAATCGCAAGATAATATCACATTTGATTCCGGTGTTGGTGAAGTGTCCAGAAGCATAGAATCAGTAGTTGTTAATACATCAACTTTAGAGTTTGATATTAACATAGAAGAAAGTTTACAATTACAATTAGGCTTTAGTGTCAATAAATTGGGAATAGAATCTACAACAACAGGATTTGCAAGTCAGGCATTTAGTGCATCATTAACAGAAGAAGATACAAAGACCAGCACTATTAGTTATACGTTAAAAGACAATGACCCAGCTAATGTATTAAGTGTAGATATTATCAATTTATTTGATGGTAGCGGTCCTATATTTACAACGGTAGGAGGTAGAACATCTTGTCCTTATGAAGGCGCTGAGTTATCACATTATTATAATCATAGTACTTTTAATCCTAACAACCCAGTTATAGAGTTGGCTCAGGGAGATAGAGAAACATTAAGTAATGCCACAGAAAGAGCAGAAGACCCTAAAATTCTTGTTGAGGTTGCTGAAATTTTTAATATCCCGGAAAGTAACAACGCAGAGTTTAAATTACTACTCTCAAATAATGCAGATGCTACAAGTGATGACGCTAGCTTTAATTATTTTGAACTTATTGTAGATAACTTAACAAACCCGAATAATGCATTAATAAATGTAAGCCAGAATGGAACTGTGGTTTTTGTACCATATGGTCAAACTGTGGAGTATACCTTAACTCTTGGGAAATCAGTATCCGATGTTAATGATTACGAAGATATTCGTGTTATTTTACAATCGCAATGCGATCCGGTAAATGTTTTTGATGATGTCTTGATTTCTGCACATTTTGTGCCATCGTGTTCTCAGGTAGCTGTTAAAGCACCATTAGATAATTGGGTGTATAATGTTAGTAATTCAACAAGTCCATTAACGATTAACTTATCAGAATACAATCAAGCATTTGATAATTTTGAAAAGATAGATTTAGAATACCGTTTATCCACTGCTCCAAATTGGACGCGATTACATACATATTACAATACTCAAGTTTTTTATGATGATGCACTAGCGAATAGTGAAACAGAAATTTCATTAATAACAGATGCAGAAGTAATATTTCCATTTGATATCGCAGGTTTGCAATTACAAGATGGTAAATACGAGATTAGAGCACGAAGTACCTGTGTTAATGGTACAGAATTTATAGCAGATGTTATTTCAGGTAACGTAGATTTAAAATCACCACAACAATTCGGCACTCCATTGCCAACCGATGGGATTTTAGGTCCAGGAGAAGATTTACGTGTGAGTTTTAATGAAAATATTTTTTACAACAGTGCCGTAAGTACCATTGAAATTAAAGGAGAAACTAATCAGTTACCAATAGACCATAGTGTGTCTTTACGTTTTGACGGTGCAAATAATACGGCGACCATAGAAAGTCCAAGATTAGTATCAGGCGATTTGACTGTGGAGTTCTGGATGAACAATGCCACAACTGCATCAACAGCTACAGTAATTAGTCAGCAAAACGGACTAAATATTCGTTTAGAAAATGGAGACATTTATGCTACCCTAGGAGACATTACGGCTAATGGAACCATAGTTACTGATGGACTATTTCACCATTATACAATTACACACAATAATGCATCAGGTAGTCTTAGTATTTATGAAGATGATCGTGACATTGGTGGAGCAACCGGAATAGCAAATACGCAATTTACAAACAATAACCCACTAGTAATTGGCGGAAACACCTTTATAGGAAACATACATGACCTGCGATTATGGACAAAATCTATAAGTTTAAGTGAAGCTTATGCTAATATCTATAGCAAGATATTAGGAAGCGAAGCAAATTTAGTGGGTTATTGGCCAATGAATGAAGGACAAGGTAACATAGCAAACGACTTGGCACGATTTAAACACGCTGCAATAACCGCAGATTGGGATATTAAACCTAATGGTAATTCTTATGAGTTTGCTAATGGACAATATTTAGAATTAGATAATGTAGGTTTTGTTCAATTAACGAATACTATGGACGCTACGATATCCTTTTGGATAAAAACAGACTCCCCACAAGAAGCGACTATATTTTCAAACGGACTCGGGAAAGGTGATGGTACACCAACAGGAACAGATCCCGTACAGTCTAATGGTTTTGCCAACAAATGGGCCATTAATATGAATAGTTCAGGAGCCTTGTATTTTACGAGTGAAGAAAATGAATATGTATTAACAGCTGAAAGTGTGGCTGATAATAATTGGCATCATATCACCTTGTTATTTAACCGAAATGGTTCTTTAAGAACTTATGTAGATGCTCAACAAGTATCGTCTAACCCAATAATAGATATTGGTGGTTTTTCTGGAAACCAAGCATGGATTGGTGCCCGAGGGTTTAAAGACCAAGCAGGTGTCGAAACTATAGACCGAGTATTTACAGGTGAAATTGATGAATTCCGTTTGTGGAATACCTTGCGTAATGTAGACCAAATATCTAGAGACCGTTTTAACGAAATGGATGTAGAAAGTATCGGGCTATTATTATACGCTCGTATGAATGCACCAGATCCAGCTACTGCAAATGGACCACGTTATTATCATGCTTATAGCAATCAAAGTGTCATTCCATCTAATGCCGTGTTAAGTTCTGGGGCTGTGAATTATTCAGATGATGGTCCAGCTATTAAGCCAGAGCGTAAGCTTATTAAATTTCAGGTAAATCATATTATTAACGAAGATGATATGATATTAGAGCCTGTTATTTCTGACTGGGCAGCTTTGGAAGGCCAGATATTAGATATCACAGTACATCGTATGTTTGATGCTTCAAATAACCAACAGCAATCACCAATTACATGGACAGCGTTTGTTCAGAAAAACGAAATGAGTTGGTTTGTTGATGGCTTTAATGATATGGTTGATATTGTTAAAGAAGGAAATGAATCGCCATCATTCGAAATTACTATTATAAATAAAGGAGGTTTAGTACAACCCTATAATATTTCTGGAATACCAAACTGGTTGTCTTTGAGTAGTACATCGGGAAGTTTAGCTCCAGATAGT
The DNA here is from genome assembly GCF_044385915.1 of Thalassobellus citreus. Classification (NCBI taxonomy): domain Bacteria; kingdom Pseudomonadati; phylum Bacteroidota; class Flavobacteriia; order Flavobacteriales; family Flavobacteriaceae; genus Thalassobellus; species Thalassobellus citreus. The sequence goes on from NZ_JBISCC010000110.1 coordinate 16,019, forward strand.
AAAGTCACAATCACGGCAACCATAGATGAAAGTCTATCCGTAGGAGATTATATAGAAAACCTTTATTTACAAACCGATTTTGGTTTAGATGAAAAACTACAGCTAGAAGTTAGAGTTCTAGCCGAAGAACCAGGATGGGAAGTAGACCCTAATGACTTTGATTTTAGTATGAATATTGTTGGTCGTATAAAGGTAGATGGTGTTTTCTCAGATGATGAATTCGATAGAATTGCAGCGTTTGTAAATGGAGAAACTAGAGGTGTTGCGAATATTGTTTATAACGAATCGTATCAAGAATATTTTGTATTCCTAACAGTTTACAGTAATACTGTGTCAGGAGAAGCAATAGCATTCAGTATATGGGATGCAACAAAAGACCAAATAATGCAGTCTACTTTAGATGGCAATGCCTCCGTAACCTTTGTGGAGAATAATGTTATAGGATCTTTAAGCAATCCTGCGATATTTGAAAATACTAATGTTGTAGAACAAGACATTGCTTTAAATGCAGGTTGGACTTGGGTGTCATTTAATGTAAATGACGCTAACTTCTCTAACCTAAATGTATTAACATCTGGTATGAATTTACAAACATCAGATCGTATATTGAGTCATTCTCCAACACAGTTAGAAACCTATTTCAAAGATAACGCTACACCAGCTAACAGTTTATGGAATGGAGCTATTAGTGCTAATTCTGGTTTGTCTACAAATTTTATGTACAAGATGAAGTTTGCAAATCAACAATCATTAAAAGTAAAAGGGAGTAGTGTTGATGTTAGTGCTTGGAGTTTTAATATTCAGGAGAACTGGAATTGGCTGCCATATCCATTAAATAAGAATGTATCAGTAAATGAAGCTTTAGCTACGTTTGATGTGTCTGATGGAGACATCATAAAATCACAGAATTTATTTGCTATTTACGACCCATTGAATGGTTGGAGTGGTACACTAAATTATCTGAAAGTAGGTAAAGGTTATATGATTAGGTCAGGAAAAGGACAGAGTTTTAAGTACCCTAATATTTTCGGTAAATCTGGAAATACTAAGAAAGGGGATGCAACTTCGAAAACATCTGGAAACCAAGACGGCATAACTAAAGAATTTGCTCAATATTCTAATACGATGAATGCTGTAGTGCTGTTGCCAGAAGGGTTTGATAAACTCTATGTTTATGATGATGAAGGTGTTTTAAAAGGGGTTTCCGAGAATCAATTAGTTGGAGATAAAACATTGAATTTTATAACAATTTACGGAGAAGTAGAAAGAGAATTAACCTTTTTTATAGGAGATGGGAATTCTCAGAAGTCAACTCAAAAGACCTTTGTGTTTAAGGGGAATAATGTTTTAGGGACTGTGGCCAATCCAGTTGTTTTAGAAGCTAATGGTTTAGAACAACTTAAAATGTATCCTAATCCGTTTAAAGATGAATTACTAATACAGTTAAAATCTGACAATTCAGATATTATGAATGTTGAATTGATTAATGCTTATGGTCAGTTGGTTTATAAAAAAGCATATAAAATTAACAGTGGTATCAATACCATTAAACTAAAACCAGAGATTAGTATAGGCATGTACTTTTTAAAAGTAAATATGAATACCACTAACAAAACGTATAAAGTAATTAAAAACTAATCAAGATGAAAAGAATAATTATAAGAGCAGTCATCGGTCTCTTTATGGGAATAACTGTCTATGCACAAACTCCAACTTGGTCTGTTAACGAAAATGATTTTGAATATAATATGTCGTTCGTAGCTTTTTTAAATATTGACGGTGTCACCTTATCTAGTACAAATGATATGATTGGATCCTTTGTAAATGATGAGTGTAGAGGCGTTACGAACCTTATATATGTGCCAAGTAAAGACAGGTATTACGCGTATTTTAATGTATTTTCTAATACAAGCGGAGAGGCTATAAGTTTTAAAGTGTACGATTCAACCAATGATAAGGTTGTTGATATTAGTAAAACGGTAAATTTTCAAATAAATGCGCTTTTTGGAGATATAGCACAAGCCTTTAGTTTTGCAAGCCCAGAATTGAATAGTGAAGCAGAATTATTGAGTTTTAACTTTAAAGATGTCACTATTAGTAATAGAATAAATAATGGTAATGAAATGACATTATATGTAGAAAACAGTCAGGATGTATCAGCTTTAATACCGCTTTTTGAATTAAGTCTAGGAGCACAACTGTATCATAATGGGATGTTACTCACATCAGATAATAATGTCTTAGATTTTACCAGCACACAAATTTTTGATGTTATATCCGAAGATGAGTCGGTATTCAATCGTTGGCAAATTACAGTTAAATATAATGCAGCTATAGGTGATTTAACCTTTTACAAAAAAGATGCAGTGTGTTACAATGGAGGAGCAATAAAAGTGGTAGCATCTCAAAACGGAGATACTGTCGTGGTATTGAAAGATCAATCTGAGGTCGGAACACAACAAATAAGTAATGGAGAAGCATTATTTTCTAATTTAAGTGTTGGGAGTTACCTTTTAAAGATTAATGGGTTGGAGAAAGAAATAGAAATAAATTTAAAAGAATAGATTATGAAAAGTCATAAATATTTTCTGTTGATTATTATACTTATGTTTTTATCAATAAGTTGCTCTAATGATGAAGAACTAGTTGATCAAGATCCATCTGCACCAGTAACTCCAGAAGTAATTGAAAGTTTTGACCCAATTGATATAAAGTTTGTTTATGAAGATGGCTCAAGTATTGGTACTGATGAATGTATTGATCCTGAAAATGCATACGCAATTGAAATTGAGGTATCTAAAAATTCTGAAGGAAATACTGATGTATCAAAAATAGAATATACTATAAATGGCGCTTCTTACAGTATGTCTTTTTCAACAGCTGGAACTAAAAGAAACCCAATTACGTTTGTTAAAGGCAAAAATATTGCCGAATTAGTGAAAACGGCAAAATCAACTGAAGTCGTACTAGTAGAGCAAGATGATTTCCAACTAGTGGAATAACTTAAATTCAAATAAAGATTAATTTAAACAAAAAATCCCGTAAACATAAAGTTTCGGGATTTTTTTGTGGTACCTCCAGGAATCGAACCAGGGACACAAGGATTTTCAGTCCTTTGCTCTACCAACTGAGCTAAGGTACCTCGCCAAAGCGGTTGCAAATATATATTGATTTTTGTTATTCAGCAAGATAATTTCATAAAAAATGCATCTTATTTTTTATTTTTTTATTTTAAATTATTTATGTGTTTTGAAATCAGTATAATAAGTTAAATATTAATAATTATTCTTTGTCATTTTGTAATTTTATAGCTTTTAAAATTTATGAATTTAATTATAGATGTAGGAAATTCTTTTGTTAAGCTAGCTGTTTTTAATAAAAATGAGCTTAAATTTAAAGAAGTTGTAGAAATAGAAGTGATCTTAGAGCATATTATTGCCATTAAAAAAGATTTTCATAATCTTAAATATGCTATTATTTCTTCTGTTGGAAAACTGAAGACAGAAGATGTTAAGGTTATTAATAAACTTTTTGAGTTATTGATTTTAGATTTCAAAACTAAATTGCCTTTTACAAATCTTTATAAAACACCTAAAACTTTAGGTGTTGATAGAATTGCTTTGGCCTGTGCATCTATTAGTCAGTGTCCAGAAAATAATGTACTTGTTATCGATGCAGGCACTTGTATAACTTACGATTTTATTAATGCTGAGAATGAATATTTAGGTGGTTCTATTTCGCCAGGGTTAAATATGCGTTACAAAGCCTTAAATGATTTAACAGCTAATCTACCGTTATTAGATTTAGATATACCAAAAGATATAATAGGAAGTTCAACAGAAGAATCTATCCATTCTGGTGTTGTAAATGGTGTTTTATTTGAAATTGATGGCGCAATTCAAAAATATAAGTTAAAATATCCTGATTTAACAGTTATTTTAACAGGAGGAGACGCTAATTTCTTGTCTAAACAATTAAAAAGTAGCATATTTGCGAACTCTAATTTTCTTTTAGAGGGACTGAATTTTATTTTACAATTTAATACAAACTCATGATAAAAAAACTTGTAATAGTTTTTATTGCTGTTTTCGCAATCCAAAGTTATGCCCAAGAAGGGACAGCTTCACCTTATTCATTTTATGGGATAGGAAGCCTTAAATTTAAAGGTACAGTTGAAAACAGAAGTATGGGAGGTTTAAGTATTTATATGGATAGTATTCATGTGAATTTGAGAAATCCAGCATCTTATGCAGGTAAGAACATTGATGCCTATCCATTTAATGGAGAAAGTAGACCTGTTAAGTTTGCTGTAGGAACCACTTATTCAAGTTTAGATTTAAAGAGTGATTCAGGATCAGATAAAGCTTCATCTGCAACTTTTGATTATTTAGCATTATCAGTTCCTATGGGGAAATTTGGTTTTGGTTTTGGGTTGATGCCATTTACATCTGTTGGTTATAAATTAGAATCTTTTGATGGTTCTGACAATATATCAAATAGATTTACTGGAGAAGGAGGTCTTAATAAAGCTTTTCTTGGTTTAGGATATCAAATTGCACAAGGATTAACTATTGGTATAGATGCACATTATAATTTTGGAAACATTCAAAACAGTACTATTGAATTTTTGTATGATAATGATGGAAGTTTAACTCAATATCAGTCTCGTGAAAATAACAGATCGGATTTAAGTGGATTAAATTTTAATTTGGGGTTATCTTATAAAACGATGTTAACTGAAAAGTTAGAATTTGTTTCTGCTTTTACTATTACACCTGAAAGTACTTTGGTTTCAAAAAATGAGCGATCGTTTTCAACAGTAACATCATCAAGTACAAATGCAGGTCAAGAGTTTGTAGTTGGTAGTATTGATGTTGATTTAGAACCTTTAGGTTTGTTAGAAACAGATTTAATATTACCATCAAAGTATTCAATAGGAGCAGGGATTGGTCAACCTAGAAAATGGTTTGTAGGGGTAGAGTCTGAATTTCAAAAAATAAGTAATTTTTCTAATGCTCTTTATGGTACAGCAACAACAGAGTATGAGGATGCTTCTCGTATTTCATTAGGAGGGTTTTTTATTCCTCAATATAATTCTTTTTCAAGTTACTTAAAACGAGTTACTTATAGGGCTGGGGTGCGCTTAGAGAAGACAGGTTTGGCCTTTAAAAATACAAACCCAAATATAAATAATGAATCAATAAACGAGTTTGGCATATCTTTTGGAGTAGGATTACCAGTAGGGAACGGAATATCGAATGCGAATTTAGGTTTTGAGATAGGAAAAAGGGGAACAACAAGCAATGGATTAATACAAGAGAATTTTATTAATTTCCAATTAAGTTTATCTTTGAACGATAGATGGTTCCAAAAAAGAAAATTTGACTAACAGCTTAAAATTATTATTATGAAGGCGAAAATTACATTATTATTTACATTATTATTTTTAGGACTAAACTTTAGTTTTGCACAGCAAGATGAAGAGTGTATGACTAAACTTTCTATATTCCATGAATATGTAAAAGCAAAAAATTATGACGCTGCTTATGAACCATGGATGGCAGTAAGAAATAAATGTCCAAAATTTAATAATGCTATTTATGTTGATGGAGAAAAGATCTTAAATTATAAAATAAAGAATTCTTCAGGAGCAGATAAAGAAGCTTTTATAAACGATCTATTAAAGCTTTGGGAACAAAAGGGAGAGCATTTTGCTAGTAGAACTCCTAAAGGGAAATATGCAGCACAAGCAAGTCAATTATTATATAATAATAAAGACATCATGCATAAAAGTACTCAAGAATTATACGATTCTTTTGATGCAGCATATAAATTAGATAAGGCTACTTTTACAAACCCTAAAAGTTTATACACTTATTTCTCTTTAATGGTAGATTTGTATGATGCAGGAAAAAAACCGGCAAAAGATTTATTTAATAAATACGATGATGTTGTAGAAAAAGTAGAAGGTGAAATTGAAAATTATTCATTAAAACTTAATAAACTTCTTGAAAAAGAAGAAGCTGGTACAGCTTTAACAAGTAAAGAAGTTAAATATAAAAAGTTTTATGAAAGTTATTTAAAGGCTTATGATCAAATTTCAACAGGTATAGATCGTAAACTTGGAGAAAGAGCAAAATGTGAAAATTTAATTCCTCTATACAAAAAGGATTTTGAAGAATACAAACATGACGCTGTTTGGTTAAAACGTGCAGTAAGCAGAATGTATAATAAAGAATGTACAGATGATCCTTTATATATAGAATTAGTAAAAGCTTATGATGAAGAAGCTCCATCTGCAGATACAAAGTACTTTGTTGCTGGATTATTATTGAAAGAAGGTAAAGAAACGGAAGCTATTAGTTATTTTAATCAATCATACGATTTAGAAACAGATTCTTTTAAGAAATCTAAGTTGGCTTACAGAATAGGTTTAATTCTTAAAAAGAAAGGAAGATATGGACAGGCTAGAGGCTATTTTAGAAAAGCTCTTTCGTTAAACCCTTCAAATGGAAGACCTTATATGGCAATAGCTGCTATGTATGCTGCAAGTGCTAATAGTTGTGGAGATACATCTTTTAATAAAAGAGCTGTGTATTGGTTAGCAGCAAACGAAGCTAAAAAAGCAGCTCGTGTAGACCCTACTTTAAAAAAGGCAGCAGGAAAATCTGTAGCAAATTATGTAGCTAAGGCTCCATCAAAAGCAGATATTTTTAATTGTGCTTGTTCAGGTGAAGTGATTAAAATCGGATGTTGGATTAATTCTTCTGTTACTGTACCATAATTAATAATGAGTTTAAAAAACATATATATTATAAACATAGTCACAGTATTTACTGTGGCTATGTTTTTTTCATGCACTAATGGTTTAAAAAAGGTTCAGCAAGTAGGGGTTTCTAAAAATGAACCTGCTAGTATTGTGGAAAATTTTAATGTAAAGTATATTGATTCAGGAAGGGTAGCTGCAAATTTATTAAGTGTTAAAATGCTGGATTATACTAATCGAGATTTTCCTTATCGAGAATTTGTAGAAGGTGTTACATTATATGTTTTTGATGAGAGTAATAGAAAACACACCATACTTTCTGATTATGCTATAGTTTATGAAAAAACAAGCTTAATAGATTTACAAAAAAATGTAAAAATTATTACTTCTGATAACGATACATTATTTACAGAGCAACTATATTATAAGCCTAAAAAAAATTGGTTGTTTACTAATATTCCTTTTGTTTTTAAAACTCATGATGGATCTGTACTTAAAGGAAATGTTTTAGATACAGATAAAGAGTTTAAAAAATTAGAAATTATAGAATTTAATGATTCAGATATTGCAGTAGAGGATTAAAAAGATTCTTTGTCTATCTTTGTGTTTATTAAATAAAAATAGAAATGAAATATTCTAAAATTTTTCAATACGCATATTTAGTTTTTGCTGCATTATTTATATATGATGGTGTTTCAAAATGGGGTGATGGTACTAATGGAGCTTATATATCATTTGGATTAGCTGCTTTAGCTATATTTATGTATTTCTTCAGGCAAAAGTTTAGAAGAAAATATCAAGACAAAGACGGGCAAAACTAAATGAGTATTTATGTGCTTATTATAATTGTATCTTTAATTCTTTCTGCTTTTTTTTCAGGAATGGAGATTGCGTATATCTCTTCGAATAAAATTCATATTGAAATTGAAAAAAAGCAAGAAGGCATACTTGCTAAAGTATTAACGAAGTTAACAGCAAAACCATCTAAATTTATTACAACCATGCTTATTGGAAACAATATTGCACTTGTAATTTATGGTTTTTTTATGGGAGATTTATTGGTAGAGTGGTTTCAGTCACTGGTGCCTACTTCTTATTCTTTTATAGATGTTATGCTTACCGATTTTAGTTTGTTAACACAAACTATTATATCTACAATTGTTATATTAATTACTGCTGAGTTTTTACCTAAGGTTTTTTTTCAAATTTATGCCAATTCATTAATTAAGGCTTTGGCTATTCCTGCATATATTTTTTATGTGTTATTTACGTTTATTTCAGATTTTGTTATTTGGATATCAGATATTATTTTGAAAACCTTTTTTAAAACAGAAGGCGATCAAATTCAACTCGCATTTACTAAACTAGAGTTAGTTAATTACATATCTGAGCAAATGGAATCTGTAGAAGAACATGATGACGTTGATACAGAAATACAGATTTTTCAGAATGCCTTAGAGTTTTCTGAAGTCAAAGCACGCGAAGTTATGGTACCTCGTACAGAAATAATAGCTGTTGAAATTAACGATTCTGTAAAATCATTAAATGTGCTTTTTACTGAAACCGGGCGTACTAAAATATTAATATATAAAGATACTATTGATGATATTTTAGGTTACGTACACTCTTTTGAGTTGTTTAAAAAAACAAAGGATATTAAGTCTATGATGTTGCCTGTTGAGTTTGTGCCTGAAACAGTTCTTGTTAAAGATGTGCTTAATGTGCTCACAAAAAAACGAAAAAGTATTGCTGTTGTTTTAGATGAATATGGTGGTACATCGGGTATTATGACAGTAGAAGATATTGTAGAAGAACTGTTTGGCGAGATAGAAGATGAACATGATACTATAGATTTAATTGAAGAAAAAATAGATGAGTCTACATATAAACTTTCAGCACGTTTAGAGGTTGATTATATTAATGAAGCATACAAATTAAACCTTCCAGAAAATGAGAATTATGAAACCTTGGGAGGATTAATAGTTAATCATACAGAAGAAATTCCAGAACAAAATGAAATTGTAAAAATTGACAGTTTTCAGTTTGAAATATTAGAAGTTTCAAACACTAAAATTGATATGGTACAACTAAAACTCTTAGAAGAAAACTAAAACTATTAGCTTTAAAATAATTAATGCATCTTTCTGCTTTTATTATTAAATAGAAAATGGTATTTTCGCGCACGATATTTTCGTCAATTTTAATTAATTGATAACCAATTTAACAAGTTAAATCCAAAAAAAGGGTTTATAAAAATTAAACAAACCAATGGCAGTTTTAAATAAAATAAGACAACGTTCACTATTTTTAATCTTAGTTATAGCCTTAGCGTTATTTTCTTTTGTATTAGCAGATTTATTTAAAAACGGTGATGCGCTTACAGCAAAATCGCAAAATATAGTAGCTACTATAAATGGTAAAGATATTACACGTGAAGACTTTTTACAAAAAGTAGAAGCTGCACAAAGACAAGCAGGTCCTAGTGCTACAAGTACTCAGGTTATGAATAGAGTATGGGAGCAAGAGGTTAGACAAGCAGTTATGGAAACTCAATTTGAAGAGTTAGGTATTACTGTAGAAAAAGACCAAATGAGAGACTTGTTAAAAACGGCTTTAGCAACAAATCCTCAGTTTTTAAATGAAGCTGGTTTATTTGATGAAAATAAATTAAATGAATATATCGCCAATTTAAAAGAAACATCGCCTGCTGGTTTTGAAGGTTGGGTTAATTATGAAAAATCTATTGCTGCTAACGGTTTACAACAAAACTACTTTAACATGGTTAAAGCTGGTTTAACAGGAACATTAGCTGAAGGTGAATTAGAATACAAGTTAGAAGGAAATAAAGTTGATGTTAAGTATGTACAAGTGGCTTATTCTTCAATTGCAGATAGTCTTGTAGAGGTTTCAAAATCTGATATAGAAAACTATATTAGTAAAAACAAAAAGAAATATGAAGTAGATGCTTCAAGAGATATCAAGTTTGTAGAGTTTAAAGAAGTGCCAAGTATTGAAGATGAAAATGCTATAAAATCAGATTTACAAGGTCTTTTAAAAGATAAAGTAGAATACAATAAAGCTTCTAAAGCAAATGAGAATATTGTTGGGTTTTTAAATACAACAGATAACGAAAACTTTATTAATTCTAATTCAGATATTAAATTTGATAAGCGTTTTGTGTTTAAATCTAATTTGCCAACAGCTGTTGCAGATAATATTTATAACTTAAATGAAGGTGAGTTTTTTGGCCCATACAAGGATAACGGATATTTTAAAATATCAAAAGTAATCGCTGTTAAGCAAATACCAGATTCTGTAAAAGTAAGACACATATTATTACCATTCATTGGTTCTCAAAGTGCAGGACAAGATGTTGTTCAAACTGAAGCTGAGGCAAAAGTAACTGCAGATAGTCTTTTAAAAGTTTTGAAATCAAATCGTTCTAAATTCCCTGAATTTGTAAAAGAGTTTTCTTCTGATAAAGGAAGTATAGAAAAAGAAGGACGTTATGATTGGCATGCTTATAATACAATGGTTCCTGAATTTAACGATTTCGAATTTGAAGGGAAAGTTGGTGATTTAGGAGTTGTTAAAACTGTTTTTGGTTTTCATATTATGGAAATTGAAGGTCAGAAAGACAAAAAGAGAGCTATACAAGTAGGAACAATAGCAAGAGAAATTGAGCCTTCTGAAAAAACAATAGATAAAATTTTTAGAGATGCTTCTAATTTTGAAATTGCAGTTGGTAAAAACGATTTTGAAGAAGTAGCTAAAGAAAGTAAATTTACAGTAAAACCAGTAAATGGTATAAAAGTATTAGACGAAAATATACCAGGTGTTGGAAGTCAAAGACCAATTGTACGTTGGGCTTTTGAAGAAGATGCTGAAATTGGAAATGTAAAGCGTTTTAGTGTTCCTAATGGTTATGTTATTGCTCAATTAGTAGCAAAACATGAAGGAGGATTGATGTCTGCAGATGATGCTACAGCTAGTGTTTTACCAATTATTAGAAAAGAAAAGAAAGCAGAAATGATTAGAGATAGAGTTTCTGCTACTACATTAGAAGATTTAGCAGCTGCAGAAAAGACAACAGTAAGATCTGCATCAGCTATTAACATGAAAACACCAACTATTTCTGGAGCAGGAAGAGAGCCTTTAGTTGTTGGAGCAGCTTTCGGATTGAATGAAGGTGAAACATCAAAATTAATTGATGGTAATAATGGTGTTTATATGATACAAGTAACTAAAGTAACACCTGCAATTGAGTTAGATAATTATCAAGCAGTAGCTAATAGAGTTGAACAACAAAAATCTAATGTTGTTAATTCTAAATTATACAATGCTTTAAAAGAAGCTTCAGATATTGAAGATAATAGAGCAAAAACTCAAGTTCAGTAAAAAGATAAAGAAATTGTATAAAAAAATATTTCTAATTTAAAAAAGCCAAACTTTTAAGTTTGGCTTTTTTTTGTTCATATTTTAAACAAAAAACCGAAGGTCTATTTCATAAGAATACTAAAGCTTTATATAATATATTTGAAAGAGTAGTGAACCATTATTTTTATTTTACAAAACTGTAAATAAAGATATAAGGTTATTTTAAATATAATTTACAATATAAAGCAAATGATAAACGGGATTATATCTCCAATGGTAACACCTTTGTTGTCGGACAATCTATCTTTGGATGTTAAAGGTGTTAATAGATTAATTGAACATATTATTGCAGGTGGTGTTCATGGTTTGTTTATTCTTGGAACCACAGGTGAAGCAACTAGTTTAAGTTATAAAACACGCGAACAGCTTATTGTTGAAACTTGTAAAATTGTTAATGGCAGAATTCCTGTTTTTGTTGGTGTATCAGATACTTCCATAGAGGAAAGTCTTAATTTAGCTTCTATTGCTCATAAAGCTGGAGTTACAGCAGTTGTAGCTGCGCCTCCTTTTTATTATGGATTAGGACAAGAAGAATTATTCGAATATTATTGGAGTCTTGCAGATCAACTTACCTTACCACTTTTCTTATACAATATGCCTTCACATACTAAGGTTAATATTGATAGAGAAACTGTAGTTCGTTTATCTGAACATAAAAATATTATAGGTTTAAAAGATAGTTCTGCTAATACTGTATATTTTCAATCACTTTGTTATTTGTTAAAAGCTAAAGAAGATTTTGCCCTTTTGGTTGGTCCTGAAGAAATCACTTCAGAAACTGTCTTAATGGGAGGAAACGGAGGCGTAAATGGAGGTTCTAATCTGTTTCCAAAGTTGTATGTAGAACTTTATAAAGCAACATTAGCTAAAGATTTTGCTCGTATTAAAGTATTACAAAGTTTAGTCATGGAGATTGCAACTAAAGTTTATACTTTAGGTTCGTATGGTTCTAGTTATTTAAAAGGAATGAAAGCAGCTCTTGGGGCTTTAGGAATTATTGAAGCCAATATTGCTCCGCCATTTAATACTTTTAAAGAAAAGGAAATGACAGAAGTTGTTAAAAATATTAAACGAATTGAAATAGAAATAGCAAAAGTGTTGTAATTAAATGTACAATTTAACCCTAACCAAGTTAAAGACGCTTATGTAAAGTTTGTCAACACAACTAACTAATAAAATTAGCATTAATGAATACTATCGATATCATAGTTTTTTTTGTTTACATAGGAGGAATTGCGCTTTTTGGAGGTTCTTTCTTTAAAAAAAACAGAACATCTTCGTCCTATACTTTAGGAAATAAAGATATTCCAACTTGGGTAGTAACTATGTCCATTTTTGCGACGTTTGTTAGTAGTATTAGTTATTTAGCCTTACCAGGAAATGCGTTTCAGTCTAATTGGAGTGCATTGGTTTTTAGTTTATCACTTCCTATAGCAACTTTAATTGCAGTTAAGTATTTTGTCCCGTTATATCGGAAAATTAATAGTCCGTCTGCATATACTTTTATGGAACAACGTTTTGGTCCGTGGGCTAGAATTTATGTTTCTATTTGTTACTTACTTACTCAATTAATGCGAATCGGTACTATTTTATATTTGCTAGCATTAACACTTAATGCCATAGCTGGTTGGGATATTGCTACTATTATTGTGTTTACAGGATTAATTGTTGCTGTATATTCTATGCTTGGAGGTATAACTGCGGTACTTTGGACAGATGCCATTCAGGGTATTATATTAATTGCGGGAGCTTTTGTTTGTATTGGTTTTATGCTTTTTAGTATGCCAGAAGGACCTTCTCAAATATTTACTATTGCTGCAGAGAATGATAAATTTAGCTTAGGAAGTTTTAATTTAGATTTATCTAAACCAACATTCTGGGTGGTTTTAGTTTATGGAGTGTTTATTAATCTTCAAAATTTCGGAATCGATCAAAACTATGTACAACGCTACATGGTTTTAAAATCTGATAAAGAAGCACAACGATCCGCCTTAGTTGGTGGTTTAATATATTTACCTATATCAGCTCTTTTTCTTTTTATAGGAACAGCACTTTATGGATATTATAATTCTGCAGAAGTATTGCCTTTGGCGCTTCAAGATATTAGTAAAGCTGATAGAGTATTTCCTCATTTTATTGTCAATGCGCTTCCATCAGGCTTAACAGGCTTAATGATTGCTTCTATCTTTGCAGCAGGAATGAGTACGATTTCTACAAGTTTTAATAGTTCGGCAACTGTATTTTTAACCGATTATTATAATAAATATTTTAAACAAAATGCTTCCGAAAAAAGAAGTATGCAAGTACTTTATATATCGTCAATAATTATTAGTGTTATAGGCATAGCCATTGCCATTGCTATGATAAATGTAAAGAGTGCATTAGATGCTTGGTGGAAATTGTCATCAATTTTTAGTGGTGGTATGTTAGGGTTATTTCTTTTAGGAATTTTTTCAAAAACAAAAAATGCTAAAGGCGCTATTATAGGAATGATTGCTGGTATATTAGTAATTCTTTGGTTAACATTTTCTGAAACTATTTTTGGTGAAGATTCTGTTGGCGCATCATTTCATACATATTTAACTATTGTATTCGGAACTATCGCTATTTTCCTTGTTGGCTTTTTAGTGACTATGATTATGAAACCTAAAAATCAGTCTTCCTAATTTTAAAGATTGAATAAAATAAATTAAAGATGAATTATAAAAATTTAATTGGGCATTTACCAAAAATAGGCATCAGACCTGTTATTGATGGTAGACTAGATGGTGTTAGAGAATCTCTTGAAACATCAACTATGAATATGGCAAAAATTGCCGCTGAATTTTTGTCTAAAAATTTAAGGCACGCCGATGGCAGTAAAGTAGAATGTGTCATTTCAGATACCTGTATTGGGGGCGTTGCAGAAGCAGCAGCATCTGCCGATAAATTTTCAAGAGAAGGCGTTGGTGTTAGTTTAACGGTTACACCTTGTTGGTGCTACGGTAGCGAAACTATAGATATGGATCCTTCAATACCTAAAGCCATTTGGGGTTTTAATGGAACCGAGCGTCCTGGAGCAGTTTATTTAGCAGCGGCTTTAGCAGGACATAATCAAAAAGGAATTCCAGCCTTTGGTATTTACGGACGAGATGTTCAAGATAGCGACGATACCAGTATTCCTGAAGATGTTCAAGAAAAATTACTCCTTTTCGGAAAAGCAGGATTAGCAGTAGCAACCATGAAAGGGAAATCATATTTATCTATGGGTTCTGTTTCAATGGGAATTGCAGGTTCTATTCTAGATCCTAATTTCTTCGAAAGTTATTTGGGTATGCGTTGTGAAAATATCGATATGTCTGAATTTATTAGACGTATAGAACAAGAAATTTACGATAAAGAAGAATTTACAAAAGCACTCGCTTGGGCAAAAGCAAACTGTAAAGAGGGTAAAGATTATAATCCGGAAGATAGACAGAAATCAAGAGCCGAATTAGATAAAGATTGGGAGTTTGTTGTAAAAATGGCATTAATTTGTCGCGATTTAATGATAGGTAATCCTAAATTAAAAGACATAGGTTATGCCGAAGAAGCCTTAGGTAGAAACGCTATTTCTGGCGGTTTTCAAGGGCAACGTCAATGGACAGATCATTTCCCTAATGGCGACTTTATGGAAGCAATTTTAACATCCTCTTTCGATTGGAATGGCATCAGGCAACCTTTTATGTTCGCCACAGAAAACGATAGTTTAAACGGTATCTCCATGTTATTCGGTCATTTAATAACAGGCGCAGCACAAATATTTAGCGATGTTCGCACCTATTGGAGTCCAGATGCGGTAAAACGTGTTACGGGGCATACTTTAACAGGCGATGCTTCAAACGGATTTATTCATCTTATTAATTCTGGAGCATCAGCATTAGATGGTACAGGAGAGCAAGAAATTGATGGTAAACCTGCTATGAAACCTTGGTGGGATATCACCAAAAACGAAGTAGAAAAATGCTTAGAAAACACCACTTGGGGACCAGGTATGTTAGAGTATTTTAGAGGCGGTGGTTTTTCTTCTACCTTTAAAACAAAAGGCGGTATGCCAGTAACCATGTGCCGAATTAATATTGTAAAAGGTATTGGGCCCGTATTGCAAATTGCCGAAGGAAAAACCATAGAACTTCCCGAAGATGTACATAATACAATAAACGAGCGTACCAACCCTACATGGCCAACCACTTGGTTTGTGCCAAATTTAACGGGCAAAGGCGCGTTTAAAGATGTTTATAGCGTTATGGCAAATTGGGGTGCCAACCACGGTGCGTTCACCTACGGACATATTGGAGCCGATTTAATTACGCTGGCTTCCATGTTAAGAATTCCTGTGAATATGCATAATGTGTCCGAAGATAAAATATTCCGACCAAGTGCCTGGGCATCTTTTGGTATGGATCCAGAATCGTCAGATTATAGAGCATGTGCAACTTATAAAGCCTTGTATAGTTAAAAATATAATTAGGGCGTTACCTTTATCCTGAATTTAGTTCAGGAACAGGTCGGGCTTTCAGCAGTCGCTTTTTTGTGTTGCATATGTGCAACAACACAAAAGGAGCTTCAACAAATGCTTCAATCCCTAACGCAAAAAAGGGACTTCGATAAAACATCGAAGTCCCTTTTTTTAGTTTATGAAAAACATGCTTAAAATTTCAAAACCATATCTTCATAAGGAATAATGGTATTGAAACCTTTATTCTTAAAATAATTTTCAGGATGTTCTTCCGCAGTAACTAAAACAAAATCGCCTCCCCAAGCTCCAAGACTTTTTACAGAGCCATTAAAATCTTTAAACAATGTATCTTTTACTGTGTCTTGTTTTGTTATTTTAGAAATTAAGCTTTCATGTTGCTTAATTAAAGCATCAAAAGTGTTTAAATTTTCACAGCTAATTATGTTTGTAGTAATATCATTTATTTCAGAAATAACAGATTCTAAATTACTTTTATTAGCCTTGTAAGTTGAAATACCATCACGACTATTTTGTTTTTTATTTAAGTAAACAAAATATAAGTGTTCTTTAAACGTCGGATTAAAATTAACTGGATTTATAGCTGTGTTTTCTTTTTGTAATTGATAGGTGATTGGAGTATTGTTTTGTGCGCAAGCAATATCATAACCGCTACCTCCAAAAGTTAGTTTAAGTAATTCGAAAGCATCCACATTTGCCCATTGCGCAACATTATTTATTAAAGTAGAAGAGGTTCCAAGTCCCCAGTTTTTTGGAAATGTAAGCGATGTGGTTATTTTAAATCCGTTATTCGTATTTACAAAATCAGGATTTAAATTTTTTGCGGCATTCAAAATTTGAATGACTCTTTCAGAAATGTCATTACTAGGGTTAAAAAAAACAGAAGTAATCTGCTTCATTAAAAAAGTATCTTCAAACCAAGTATTTCTAAGTTCGTCTAAACTCGTCCAAATAATTTTGGGTTCATCAATAGATTCAATAGTTAATGATTGTCCTTGCGTTGTAGGAACAGCAAGCGATAAAGCGCCATCTAGAACCACATATTCTGCAGTAAGTAAAAGTTTTCCGTTGCTATAGAACTTCTGCATTCGTTAATTGTTATTCTTAAGTCTTAAATCTTTAATAGCTTCAACCACCGCACTGTGTGATACTGTATTATTTTTAAAATGTTCTGTTAGCGTTTCCTTTTCAATAGCAGTCGCTTCAAACTGATTTAAAATATTCATCAAGTGCATTTTCATATGTCCTTCTTGAATTCCAGTTGTTGTAAGCGATCGTAAAGCGGCAAAATTCTGAGCTAAACCAGCAACTGCAACAATTTGCATTAACTCTTTAGCACTTGGATGATGCAATAATTCTAACGATAATTTTACTAACGGGTGTAAACCAGTAAGTCCGCCAACAGTACCTAATGCCAAAGGAATTTCCATCCAAAAGGTAAATATGCCGTTTTCAACTTTAGCGTGCGATAAGCTACTGTATTTTCCGTTTCTAGATGCATATGCATGTACACCAGCTTCAACAGCTCTAAAGTCGTTACCTGTAGCTAAAACAACAGCATCAATACCATTCATAATGCCTTTATTGTGAGTTACTGCTCTGTAGGGTTCAACTTCAGCAATGTTTACAGCTTGCACAAATTTATTAGCAAACTCTTCAGAAGAAATAGTGTTGTTTTCATTTAAATCTTCAATTTTACAACTTACTTCGGCACGAACTAAACAGTCTGGAACATAGTTAGAAAGAATACTCATAACTATTTGAATGTTTTTTTCTTCAGCAGAAAAAGCATCAAAAGCTAAAGCTTCACTTTTAAAAGTTTTGGCAAATTGTTCTAAACACGAATTAATAAAATTAGCACCCATTGCATCTAATGTTTCAAAAGATGCATGTAGTTGGTAATAGCCTTTTATATCTTGTGTTTTGTCTCGTAATTCAATATCTAAAATGCCACCACCACGCTTTTCCATGTTTTTGGTTATGGGTGTAGCATCTTTTATTAGTTTTGGTTTTACGTCATTAAAAAAGCTTTTTAATGTTTCTACATCGCCGTAAAACATAAAATGTACCTGACCAATTTTTGTTGTCGAAATAATTTCTGTTTTAAAACCACCTCGATCCATCCAGAATTTAGCAGCTTTACTAGCTGCAGCAACTACCGAGCTTTCTTCAATAGCCATGGGGATGGTGTATAATGTATCGTTTATTAAAAAATTAGGTGCTACACCAAGTGGTAAATAGTAATTGGTAATGGTGTTTTCAATAAACTCGTCGTGTAGCTGTTGTAGTTTTTCGTTGGTATTCCAATATTGTTTTAAGATCCCTTTAGCTTCTTCGGCATTAGAAAAATAAGTTTCAACAATCCAATCAATTTTTTTAGATTTTGATAGTTTAGAAAAACCAGCAATAGATTTACTCATAAAATGTTAATTTACAAAGCAAAGATACTATTCTTAGTACGAATACATAGTAACTTGTTTTTTAAAGAAGGTTATTTAAGTGTTAATTTAGAAGGTTTTTTGCGTAAATTTTAGTAAACTTGGCGTTTATTTTGTAGAATAAATATCATTTTTAATGAAATACCTTAAATTCTCCTTTTATATTTGTACTTTTTTTGTTACAATTTTATCTGCACAAACTAAAGAAATATCCCTTGAAGAAATATGGACGGGGGCTTATAGAACAGAAGGTATGGATGTTTTACATTCCATGGCTAATGGGCAACAATATTCAGTTTTAAATTTTGATAGAAATGCGCGTTCTACATCTATAGATATTTACAATTATAAAACACTTGAAAAAGTTGAAACTTTAGTTAATTCTAAAAATATAAATGAGCTAAATTATTTTTCAGATTACACCTTTAGTAACGATGAAACTAAAGTAATTTTAGCAACCAATGAGGAATCTATTTATAGACATTCTGTACTAGGAAACTATTATGTATTTGATATAAAAACTAAATCGATAACAGCTGTTTCTGAAGAAAAAATTCAAGAACCAACGTTCTCACCTGATGCGACTAAAGTTGCTTTCGCGAAAGCAAATAATTTATTTATAAAAGATTTAATTTCTGGCGAAACAATTCAAATAACTTTTGATGGTAAAAAGAATGAAATAATAAACGGTATTACCGATTGGGTTTACGAAGAAGAGTTTGCTTTTGTGCGAGCTTTTGAGTGGAATGCTGATAGTAATAACATTGCATTTATTCGTTTTGATGAAACAAGTGTACCAGAATTCTCTATGGATGTATATGGTGAAGGACTTTATCAAACACAGCAAGTTTTTAAGTATCCAAAAGCTGGAGAGCCAAATTCTACAGTGTCTCTTCATATATATAATTTAGAAACAAAAAACAGTGAAGAAGTTAAGCTTGATAAAGCTTATAACGAATTTTATATTCCAAGAATTAAATGGACAAATAATCCTAATATTTTAAGCGCACAGTATATTAACAGAAAACAAAATGTGTTAGACTTATGGTTTGTAAACGCTAAAACAAATAGTGCTAATTTAGGGTTAACTGAAACCGATAAGGCTTATGTTGATGTAACAGATAATTTAACCTTTTTAAAGGATAATAGCTTTATTTGGACGAGTGAAAAAGATGGGTACAATCATATTTATCACTACGATAAAAACGGAAAACTTATAAATCAAGTTACTAAAGGAAATTGGGAGGTAACTAGTTATTATGGTTATGATGAAAAAACAAACAGGATATTTTACCAATCTGTAGAAAACGGATCGATTAATAGAGATGTATATGCTATTAAGTTAAACGGTCGAAATAAAACAAGACTTACAAAAGGTGAAGGTACTAATGATGCGTCATTTAGTGCAGATTTCTCATATTTTATAAATACGTTTTCTAGTGCTACAACACCACCAAAATACAGTTTGAATAGTGCAGACTCAGGGAATTTAATAAAGAGTATTAAAGATAATGATGTGCTGTCTCAAAATCTTTCAGATTATAAAACATCGAAAAAAGAATTTAGTACCATTCATGTTAATGGAAACGATTTAAATATGTGGATGATTAAACCCGCTAATTTTGATGCTTCTAAACAATATCCATTATTTATGACACAGTATTCTGGACCAGGATCTCAGTCTGTTGCTAATACTTGGAATAGTGCAAACGATTATTGGTATCAAATGTTAGCACAACAAGGTTATATTATTGTTTGTATTGATGGTAGAGGAACAGGTTTAAAAGGTGCTGAGTTTAAAAAAGTAACTCAGAATGAATTAGGGAAATATGAAGTAGAAGATCAAATTGCTGCAGCAAAACAATTAGGAGCATTACCATATATTGATGCATCTAGAATTGGTATTTGGGGTTGGAGTTATGGTGGTTTTATGAGTAGTAATTGTTTGTTTAAAGGGAATGATGTTTTTAAAATGGCAATTGCAGTGGCACCAGTAAGTAGTTGGCGTTTTTATGATTCTATTTATACCGAACGCTATATGGGAGTGCCTCAAGACAATGCTAGTGGTTACGATGAGAATTCACCATTAAGCCATGTAAATAAATTAAAGGGCAATTTCCTTTTAGTACATGGTTCTGCCGATGATAATGTGCATTTACAAAACACGATGCGATTAACAGAAGCATTAATTCAAGCAGATAAGCAATTTGATTGGGCTATTTACCCAGATAAAAATCATGGTATTTATGGTGGAAACACCAGATTACATCTCTATAAAAAAATGACTAACTTCATAAACGAAAAACTTGGAGGTAAAGGAGAGTAAAATTAAAAGAGAAACTAAAATTAACTAACTATAAATTTATGTCAACAATAACAAAACAACCACATCAAAAGGAATTATTTGGACACCCAGTTGGGTTATATGTATTGTTTTTTACAGAAATGTGGGAGCGATTTTCGTATTACGGTATGCGAGCTATATTGGTATTGTACTTAGTTGCGAATGCTAATGGCGAAAATGCAGGTTTAGGTTGGACAAATGGGGATGCATTATCTCTTTATGGAACCTATACAATGCTTGTTTATGTAATGTCAATACCTGGAGGGTGGATTGCTGATAAATTTCTAGGGCAGAAAAAAGCTGTTTTATACGGAGGTATTCTTTTGGTAGCTGGTCATAGTATTTTAGCTGTAGAGGAAATGTGGGCTTTTTATACCGGGTTAGGATTGATTATAGCAGGAGTAGGAATGCTTAAACCTAATATTTCAACAATGGTTGGGGGGCTTTATAAGCAAGGAGATATTAGAAGAGATAAAGGATTTACCATATTTTATATTGGTATTAATGTAGGAGCATTTTTATCAAGTTTAATAGTAGGATATGTAGGAGAAGTGTATGGATGGCATTATGGATTTGGATTAGCAGGCATAGGTATGGCTTTAGGGTTAATTCAATATATTGCTGGCCAGAAATCTTTAAAATCGGTTGGAAACTACTTAGGAACATCTGAAGATAAAGAAGAAAAGGAAGCTATGAAGAAACCGCTAACTAAGATTGAAAAAGATAGAGTAATAGTATTATTTATTTCTTTTTTATTGGTGATAGTCTTTTGGGGAGCCTTTGAGCAGGCAGGTGGATTAATGAATATTTATGCTTCAGAAAAAACAAATAGAATGTTTATGAACTGGGAAGTTCCTGCATCTTGGTTTCAAGCTTTAAATGCTATGTTTATTATCTTTTTAGGAACAAGTGTTGCGGCTTATTGGGCAGCAAAAAAATTAAAAGGGAAATTATCTACGTCATTATTTAAAATGATAATTGGCTTAATTATAATGGGAACAGGTTTCTTTTTTATGACAGCTGCAGCTGGTCAATATCAAAGTGAAGGATCATCAGCTATGTATTGGTTGGTTTTTGCATATTTATTTCATACTGTTGGCGAATTATGTATATCTCCAGTAGCATTGTCATATATAACAAAGCTTGCTCCTGTTAAATACGCTTCTTTAATGATGGGTGTTTATTTTGCAATGACTGGACTTGGAAATAAATTAGCTGGATTGTTAGGAGAATCGGCAGAAGGATTAGGTGAATTTACTGTTTTTACAGGAATAGCTGTTTTTTGTATTTCATTTGGATTACTAGTTATGGTATTTCGTAAAAAGCTAGAAAAATTAACCCATGGAGCTGAAGATGATGAGCATGAAATACATGATGAAGCAGAAGGCTTCGAATTAGCAGATAATTAAATTAAACAAACCCTCAAGTAGAGGGTTTTCTTCATTATAATAATTATATATTTTTTATGAACACAGATATTGAAAATCTTTTTAAAGATAAAGTTTTAGGGCATCCTGCAGGATTATTTATATTATTCTTTACAGAAATGTGGGAGCGTTTTTCGTTTTATGGAATGCGTATTTTATTGGTATTGTTTTTAACAGCACCAATAGTTAGTGATAATCCAGGTTGGGAATGGCCTAGGGAACATGCAATGGCTTTAATAGGAACATATGCTTCTTTACTTTATTTAACGCCAATTATTGGCGGCTGGGTTGCCGATAAAATTACAGGATATAGGTCGGCAGTTGTAATAGGTTGTTTGATTATGACTTTAGGTCATGCATCAATGGCTTTAGAAACTACTTTGACATTTTATATAGGATTAGGTTTGTTGGTAATTGGTACGGGGTTTTTTAAGCCAAATATTACATCTATTATTTCAGAAATGTATAAAGGGAAAGAGTCTAAAAAAGACGGAGCTTATACTATTTTTTATATGGGAGTAAATGCAGGAGCATTTTTTGGAATGATGCTTTGTGGCTATTTGGCTGAAAATTTTGGATGGCCTTGGGGATTTGGATTAGCTGGTATTTTTATGTTCTTAGGAATGCTTCAGTTTTGGTTGGCAGGCAATTTGTTTGGAAATTTAGGTTCTAAACCAACTAAGGTTTATGAGGTTGAATTACCTCAAAATATTACCGAAAAAAGCTCTAGTAGAATAGAGGATGCAGATAAAGAAGAAAAACTGAATCCTTTTACTTTGTTTGATAAGATATTAGTTGTTTTATCTTCGGTTGGAGGGTTGCTTTATCTTTTTAATGACCCTTTAGAGAAAATAAAGGATATTAGTTTGTTACCTTTCGAAAACGGTTCTAATATAGTTGTTTTGACTGCTTTAGTTTTATTTTTGGTGTTACTTGTTACAAGAATTTCAAGGTATATGCCAATTGTAAGAGATCGAATTATAGCAGTATCTATTTTTGGTTTATTTACAGTGTTCTTTTTTGCTTTCTTTGAGCAATCTTTAGGTTCAATGACCTTGTTTGCTAGAGATTATACAGATAGAAATCTTGTTGGCAGTTCAGCTATGATTTTTAAAGTTATTGATGCTTTGTTAACTACGGTTCCATTAATTATTATTACATATGTAATTTTCTTATTGGTTAAAAAAACATTTAGTAAAATAGGCGTTTCAAATATAATATTAGGGATTGCTTTTATTGGAGTTTGGTCTTTGGTAATTTTTAGATTAGCTGATAAATTTTCTCAAGAAGGCAATCAAATTGATGCTACTTGGTTTGGGATTTTAAATTCATTTTTCATTATTACATTGGCTCCTTTGTTCTCAAGATGGTGGGAAAGTAAATATAATCCAAGTGCTGCCATGAAATATGGTATAGGTTTAGTTTTACTAGGATTAGGTTTTGCTATACTTTCTTATGGAGCATCAGGTATACCATCAGGAGCAAAGACCGCTTCGGTAAGTATAGTGTTTTTAATTTTAGCATATTTGTTTCATACAATGGGAGAACTTTGTTTATCTCCATTAGGTCTTTCGTATTTAAGTAAATTAGTGCCTGCTCGTATGATCGGGTTTATGTTTGGAGTTTGGTATTTAGCCATTGCTGTAGGACAAAAAGCAGCAGGAACTATGGGAGGAATGATTGATAAGATATCTGAACAATACTCGTTAGGTACTTTCTTTTTAATATTTACATTAATACCAATAGGTGTTGGAATAATAGCCATGTTACTTAATCCTGTACTTAAAAAACTAATGCACGGTATTCGTTAATCGAATAAATAGCTAAAAAACATTTAAAAAGCTCCTGATTAGGAGCTTTTTTTGTAAGTTCGGACCAGGTTTTGCAACAAATTGAATTATGAAAAGAACAATAATATTATTACTATTAACCGTTTCGGTATCGTTAAATGGTTTTGCTCAAGAAGATTTAACTTGGCATACAGATATGGATAAAGCCTATGAAATTGCAACAAAGGAGAATAAACCACTTTTGTTGTTTTTTACAGGGTCAGATTGGTGCGGGTGGTGTATTAAATTACAAAACGAAGTTTTAAAAACTGCCGATTTTGAAAAATGGGCTAAAGATAATGTGGTTTTAGTAGAGTTAGATTTTCCTAAAAGAAAAGTGTTGGACAAGAAGCTTCAAATTCAGAATTATCAATTGCAACAGATGTTTCAAGTAAGAGGTTATCCATCAATACATTTTGCGAAGCCAGAAAAAACAGAAGACGGAAAGAAGAGTTTAAGTAAGCTTGGAAGTACCGGGTATGTTCGTGGTGGTGCTACAAAATGGCTGGAAATAGCAAATAACTTTGTTAAAAATATTTAAGTCTTATTTCTATAAACATAGAGGGAGCTCCTTTACAATTGATTTTATTCATAAACGAGTTACTAGTAAGGACGGTAAACAGAAAAAAGTTAAATAATATTTAAAAAGCTCCTAATTAGGAGCTTTTTGTGTAAGTTAGGTATAACATTTGTAACTAAAGTTTTCGGAACTTACGACAATGATTAAATGAATGTCATGTTACAGATAAAAAAGAATAATTATAAGCACATGAAAAAAACAATATACACCGTACTAATAGCTGTTTTTACAACAGTATATGTATCAGCTCAAGAAATTAAATGGGTGACATTAGAACAGGCTATTGAGCTTCAAAAAAAAGAGCCTAAAAAAATTATGATGGATGTTTATACCAGTTGGTGTGGTCCTTGTAAAATGCTTGATAAAAATACCTTTCACAACGAAGATGTTGTGAAGTATGTAAATGAACATTATTATGCCGTAAAATTTAATGCTGAAGGCAATGAGGAAGTTAATTATAAAGGTGAAGTTTTTTCAAACCCTAATTATAATCCAGCATTAGCTAATAGACGAAATTCTGCACACGAATTATCTAGATATTTTCAAGTTCAAGCTTATCCAACTATAGTTTTTATGGATGAAACAGGTGAACTTATTGCTCCAATAACAGGGTATCAGCAACCACAAGGTTTAGAGTTGTATTTAAAAATGTTTAAGACAGATGCGCATAAAAACATAAAGACACAGGAAGACTTTAATACATATTATAATGCTTTTAAAGCAGAATTTAAGAGCTAATAAATTTTAATATTTAATTATAAAAGCTCCCTTTTTACTAGTTTGGTGAAAAGGGAGTTTTCTGTTTTTACAAATAGCCTCCCAGCTTTCAATATACGATTTGTAATTACTGCCATCGGCAATAATATGCTTTGGTTTTATACAGTCTATAAGTCGGTTTAAGTTAATTTTTGGAGATTGTCTTAATAGTATATAGTCAGGATTAAATGATTTTATGTTGTAAGTTCCTAAGCTGTCAATAACAAATAGTGTTGTTTTATTTAGTAAATAAATAGATTGAATGGAGTCTTTTTCAATAGTATTAATATGGCTTCCAACAGTATAGTCTTTTATAATATTACTTTTTATTTGCGTTATACTATCAAAATCATGTGCGATAGTTGTTTTGTTTTTTGTGGTATTTCCTAGTAAACTATATCTGCTTTTATGAAATACAATAAATTCATTTTTAGGTTTATTAAAATTAGTATAAATAATAGAACATTGAAAAACAAGAATGCTTATTAAAAATAATTTCAAATTATAAAAACCCCATTTCTTAATAAGTTTTATAAAAGCAATTATTAATAAATAAGAGGTGAAAACATATAATAAGCTAAAAGCAATATCTTTAAATAAAAAGGATTCTTGTTTAGAAATCCAACTTATAAAATAATTCATATAACCAATAATGCTTCCATAGGTGTTTGCTATAAGTTGAGGTAATAAGTTTAATGTGACTAATAAAATAACAAGGATTCCAAAACCTAAAATAAGACCTAAAAGCGGAATAATTACCAAATTCGATATAAAAAATAAACTAGGAAATTGATGGAAATAATATAAGCTTAAAGGGATAATTCCAAATTGAGCAGATATAGTTATAGTAAATGTGTGCCAATAAATATCAATGATTTTATTTTTAGGTTTCCATAAATTATATAATAACGGATCTATTGCAACAATAGCAAAAACAGCTAAGTAGCTTAATTGAAAACCAACGTCAAACAAAAACATAGGTTTAAATAGTAATATAATAAACATAGATATTGCCATCGTGTTATATATGTTGGTTGGTCTTTTAAGATTCATGGCAATGGCAACAATGCTAAACATGGTAACAGCTCGCGTAACTGATGCAGATAATCCTGCTATTAATGCAAAACTCCATAAAATAGCAACTAGTAAAATAGTTTTAATAAGTTTTCCGTGTTTAAAGCTTTCTAGAGGTTTAAAAATAAAATTTAGAATAAGTAAAATAATACCAACATGTAAACCAGAAACAGCCAAAACATGTATGGCGCCAGCATTAGTGTAACTGCTATAAACTTCTTTACTAATATCTTGTCGTTGCCCAAGTAGAAGCGCATTAATTATAGCAAGTTCATTAGGTTTAAAATGGTAAGGTTTTAGTTTCCTGTTAATATAGTTTCTTATGTTATTTGCAATGCCAAACAAAGTATGTGTTTCACTATTAACTTTTAAAAGTGATTTGTTAGAAATAAAAATTTGATGGTAAATATATTTTTTCTTTAAATAGTTTTTATAATCGAATTGATGCGGATTTAGAGGGTGAATTAAATCTTTAAACTTTGTTTTACTAATAAAAATAGCATCAACTTTTAAGGGCGATTTTGTTGATTTTTTTTCAATATTTAAAAGTGATTTTCCTGAAACGTTGTTGTCTTCAATATTTAAAATATCAATAACATATTTGTCGTAATAATTACCAGGTTTTAAAACCTCTCTAACTCTAAATGTGATAGTTTTAGAAGAGTCTGTTTCTGTTGAAATATGTTGAGTATAATGATTTGAAAAGTTTTTTTGATTGTGAATGCTAGTTGTTAAAACCCCAACAAGTATCATTAAAATAAACGCTGAAACACCAAACCAAATAGTTTTTGTAAATTGATTTCTAGCTATTAAAAAGAATAGTAATAAAAACCCAAAAAGAACACATATTGTATGTAATATTGAGTTTAAAGAAAGATTTGTTAGATACCCAATTATAATGCCTATAATAAGGCAGATAGTTAATTTAATTATAGCGAAGTTGAGTAATTTCATACTCGACTAATATAAGAAATATCTTATAATATTTTACGAGCTTCAAAAAAGGCTTTATGCCAATACGTTTCATTTAGCCATGATGTAATAACGCCTTTGCTACTTGTGGCATGAATAAATTGAATGTTATTGTTTTTTATAGCAACAATTAATCCTACGTGATTAATGGTGTTTCTTTTGTTTCCAGTTTTAAAGAATAATAAATCGCCTTTAATAACATTTTTTAATGAAACTTTTTTGCCTCGTTTTGCCATGTCTCTTGATATTCTAGGTAATAAAATATCGTAAGCTTTAAAAGATTCAAAAATTAGTCCAGAACAATCCATTCCAGATTTTGTGGTGCCACCCCATTTGTAGCGTACACCTTCAAACTGCTTTGCGTAATTTATTATGTTTTCTGATGTTGTATATGCATTGGTTCTAGAACGAACATGATTGTTTTTAGTGTCAGTAATAATTTCATCTTTCGTATTTACAACATCAGTTTTTTTGGTGATTACTCTTGAAGAAGATGTTTTTCTGCTTTTAGCTCGCTTTGAAGATTTACAACTGCTAAAGCTTGCTATTATTATGAGTATTAAAACAATTTGCTTCATCTAAATAATTTAGGCTTTAATAGTGTTGTAAATTAATTCCGCTGTTTTTTTGCTGGCACCTTTTCCGCCTAAGGCTTTCTCTAAATCGTAATAATCAACAAAAAGCTTTTTACGTGTTTCTGTATTTAAAATATTTTCAAGTTCTTTTTTTAGGCTTTTTTTATTGAAATTGTTCTGAATAAGTTCAATAACAACTTCTTTATCCATAACTAAATTTACTAGCGAAATATATTTAAGAGTAATAATTTGCTTTGCAATAAAGTATGAAATTGCACTTCCTTTATAGCAAACTACTTGTGGTACTTTAAATAAAGCTGTTTCTAAAGTTGCTGTACCCGATGTTACTAATGCAGCAGTTGATATGCTTAATAAGTCATACGTTTTATTTGCAATAAATTGTACTTGCGATGATTTAATAAAGGTTTGGTAAAAACTATAATCTTGACTTGGTGCTCCAGCAATTACAAATTGGTAATCTGGAAAATCATTTACTAGACTAAGCATTACAGATAGCATTTCTTTTATTTCTTGCTTCCTACTACCAGGGAGTAAAGCTATAATGGGATTGTCTCCTAGTTTATGTGTTTTTCTAAATTCATATTCATCTACTTGATTTCTGTTAGATATAGCATCAATAAGCGGATGTCCTACAAATTCAACTTTATAGTTGTATTTGTTATAAAAATCTTCAACAAAAGGAAGAATCACATACATTGCATCTATATCATGCTTAATAGCTTTCACTCTGCTTGCTCTAGAAGCCCATACTTGTGGTGAAATATAATAATGAGTTTTAAAATTTTCTTGTTTTGCCCATTTGGCGATGCGTAAATTAAAACCAGAATTATCTATAAAAATAACAACATCAGGATTAAAATTTTTAATATCTTCTTTACAAAAGGAAATGAGTTTAAATATTTTATTGAGGTTCATAATAACTTCAATAAATCCCATAAATGCACGCTCTTTGTAATGTTTTACTAAGGTGCCGCCAGTGGCTTGCATGAGGTCACCACCCCAAAATCTAATATCGGCATTTACATCTTCGTTTAGTAATGCTTTCATTAGGTTTGAACCATGTAAATCACCAGATGCTTCTCCAGCAAGAATGTAATACTTCATTAAAAAAGTTTAAATATAAAAGTAAATACTGCAATAAAAACGGTTATTAATAATACCCCTCTAGCTCTATAATCTTGTTTTTTTCTTATAAAAATAAAAAAGGCAATTAGATTTAGAATAGCGCCTAAGCTAATTAGTTTCCCTAAAAAACCTTCATCAGCAGCTGCTTTAATTACAGTTGTAAAATCATCACCTTGGCCTAATAAAGTTGCTGCTATAAAAAGACCAATTGCGTTTGCTATAAGTCCAACAAGTAATCCTATAAAAATTTCTTTTTTCATGTATGCTAAATGCTTTTCAGTATTATAAATTCCAAGTTTTTAATTTTTTAATAGTATGATGAGCTGTTAAATCGAATTGAACAGGAACTAATGATACATAGCCGTTTTCTAAAGCCCATTCATCAGTGTCTTCTCCTCCATCTAAATTAACAAATTTTCCAGTAAGCCAATAATAATCTTTGCCTTGAGGTGTTTTGCGTTTATCAAATTCTTCTACCCAATTAGCTTTTGCTTGTCTGCAAATTTTAATGCCTTTTATTGCTTTTTCAGAAAGGTTAGGAATATTAACATTTAAAACAATACCACTAGGCAAACCTTCTTTTAAAACATTTTTTGTAATGGTTTTAATGTATGTTTTCGATGCTTCAAAATTGGCATTCCATGTGTAGTCAAGCAACGAGAATCCTATGGCAGGAATACCTTCAATACCAGCTTCAATGGCAGCACTCATAGTGCCAGAATAAATAACATTTATTGATGAATTGGAACCATGATTTATGCCTGAAACACATAAATCGGGTTTTCTAGGAGACAATTCTCTAATAGCTAATTTAACGCAATCGGCGGGTGTGCCAGAGCAACTATACTCTTTTTTTTGCGTTTTATTATCTATATTTATCTCTTCGGCATGCAAGGTCGAATCTAGCGTAATAGCGTGTCCCATGCCGCTTTGTGGGCTGTTAGGAGCTACCACAATAACATCGCCTATAGTTTCCATAATACTTATAAGCGTCCTAATACCAGGGGCAGTAATGCCGTCGTCGTTAGTAACTAAAATAAGGGGTTTTTCTGTCATTTGTAATGTTGCAATAAGTCTCGCTAAAATACATAATTTACTAACGAAATTGCTTATTTCTTCGCTTTAACAAAAAATTAGTAGCAATAGCCTTTATTGGCATGGTTTTTTCTTTATTTTAGTGGAAAAATGTTGGACTTTGTTCTGTGGGTCAAGAAAAATAAATTTATGAAAAGAATTATGAAGAGAAATTATAAAATATTATCACTATTATTATTGTTAGCGTTTGCGTCGTGTAGCTTTACATCAAAAACGTTTGATAATCCAGATAAGGATAAGTTGTTAATACAAGTGATAACGTTTGTTTTAGAGCAAGGTCATTTTGATCCGGTAGAAATAAATGATGATTTTTCAGCTGAATTATTTAACGATTATGTGAAAGTTATAGATCCGGTTAAACGTTATTTCTATCAATCGGATATTAAAGATTTCGAAAAGTATAAATTAAATATTGATGACCAATTAAAAGCTACCGATATTACATTTTTTAATATAACAAATGAAAGATTGCTTAGGCGTATTGATGAAGCTAAAGAAATATATAAAGATTTATTATCTAAGCCTTTTGATTATACTATTGATGAAACATATGAAACAGATTACGATAAAATAGGCTTTGCTAAAAGTAAAAAAGAAATGAAAGACAGGTGGAGAAAATTACTTAAATTCTCTACACTTTCTAATTATGACGACCTTCAAACAGAAGAAAAGCAACTTAAAGAAAAAGATGCGTCTTATATAATGAAAACAGATGCAGAAATAGAAAAACAAGCACGAGAATCAACTTTAAAATCACTTGATATTTTATTTAACGATTACATAGATGATAAAGAGCGAGAAGATTACTTTGCGGAATATGTTAATACTATTGTTGAAGAGTTCGATCCGCATACTTATTATTTAGCACCTAGAAACAAAGAAGATTTCGATCAGCGTATGTCTGGTAAACTTGAGGGTATTGGAGCTAGACTTCAAAAGAGAATGGATTATATTAAAATTGTAGAATTAATTTCAGGTGGCCCAGCATGGAGAAGTAATGAGCTTGAGGTGGAAGATGTTATTTTGAAAGCAAAGCAAGAAGATGAGGAGTTTCCTGTAGATCTTGTTGGTATGCGAATTAGTGATGCCATTAAGTATATAAAAGGACCAAAAGGGACAAAAGTAACTTTAACTATAAAGAAAGTAGATGGTTCTATAGAAGATATAACTATTACAAGAGATGTAGTTGAGTTAGTTGAAACCTATGCAAAAGCATCGTTGGTTACAAAAGACGATAAAAAGTTTGGTGTTATTAATTTACCTGCGTTTTATGTAGATTTTAAAGATTATAAAAATGTTAATGCTGCTAAAGACGTTAAGAAGGAAATCGAGCGTTTAAAGGCTGATGGAATGGAAGGTTTGGTGTTAGATTTGCGTAATAATGGAGGTGGTTCCTTGCCTGCTGTTGTAGAAATGGCTGGTTTGTTTATAAAAGACGGGCCTATTGTTCAAGTGCGTTCTACGGGAGAGGCTAAAGATGTTTTAAGAGATAGAGATAAGTCTATTTCTTGGGATGGACCATTAGTTATTTTGGTAAACGAAATATCGGCTTCAGCTTCAGAAATTATGTCGGCAGCAATGCAAGATTATAAAAGAGCCGTTATTATTGGAAGTAAACAAACCTATGGAAAAGGAACGGTTCAAAATGTTGTAAATCTGAATAATATGCTAAGAAATAATACGAGTGGCGATCTTGGTGCATTAGCGGTAACAACTCAAAAATACTATAGAATTAATGGTGGTTCTGTACAATTAGAAGGTGTTAAAAGTGATGTAGAAGTGCCAGGTAGGTTTAGTTTTATTAATGTAGGAGAAAAAGATAAAGATAACCCGTTACCTTGGGATGAAATTGATGCAGCCGATTATACGCCTTGGGAAAATTACTTTGATTATAATGCTACAATTACTAAAAGTAAAGAACGTATGAGTAATAATGAGCAATTAAAGCTTATTGAAGAAAATGCCAAATGGGTGAAAAGTAAGATAGATGAAACGCTTTATTCTTTAAATTATAAAAAATATAAAGAGCAGTTAGAAGAAAATGATGATGAAGCAAAACAGTTTGATGCGATTTCAGATTATAAAACGAATTTAACGTTTGATTCTACAACTTATGAAAAATCACTTTTTGAGTCTGATACTACCGATTTAAAAGAAAAACGAGTACGTTGGCATGAAAATTTAAGTAAGGATGTTTATGTTGAAGAGGCTTTAAATGTATTAGAAGATTTAAAAACATCGTATCCTATTAAAAAAGTGGCAACAGCTGTAAAAAATTAAGATGATTGATGAGTCATAAATCAAACTCACTAAAACAATTAGCGCTCCAAAAGTTTAAAAAGAACTTTTGGGGCGTTTTTAGTTTCTATTTTATTGTGTTTGTAGGTTTTGTTTCGGTGTTTGCGTATGTGTTTGCACCAGATAATTCGCAATATGCGAATCAAATGCATTTGTCTATTCATTCAGAAAAACCAGGGTTTACAGTTAATATAATTACGTTGCCTTCAGAATTAAAAATGGAACAAAGTACTTTTGATAAATTGTTCTTTGGAAAAAAAAATACAGATACCGAAATCCCTATTTCTGCCTATGCTATTAATGAAAAGACATTAACATATACAGAATACGCAGCCGATGGCTTAAAAGGTGTCGAAAAAACAGTGAGTTTAAATAGTTTTCCAGAGAAAAATTCAGCTAGTTATATAAAAGAAAAAACCTTTCTTTTTGGTACAGATAAGTATGGGCGCGATTTATTAAGTCGTGTGTTGGTTGGTGCTAGAATATCTTTTTTTATTGGTTTTGTGGCGGTATTTATTTCGTTAATTATAGGTGTTTTTATGGGGAGTATTGCGGGCTATTTTGGAGGTAAAATAGATGCTGTTATTATGTGGATTATTAATGTTACTTGGTCTATTCCTACCTTGTTATTGGTTATTGCTATAACCTTGGCTTTAGGTAAAGGTTTTTGGCAAGTATTTATTGCCGTTGGGCTTACTATGTGGGTTGAGGTAGCTAGAGTAGTGCGCGGACAAATAATTAGTGCCAAAGAAATGCAATATGTAACGGCGGCAAGAGCGCTTGGTTTTAACGATTTTAGAATAATTACCAAACATATTTTGCCTAATATAATGGCTCCGGTTATAGTAATATCAGCAGCTAATTTTGCGGGTGCTATTTTAATTGAAAGCGGACTTAGTTTTCTAGGTATAGGTGCACAACCACCAATGGCAAGCTGGGGTGCTATGATTAAAGATCATTACAATTATATTATATTAGGAAAGCCGTATTTAGCCGTTATACCAGGGCTTTGTATTATGAGTTTAGTTATGGCATTTATGCTTATTGGGAATGCTTTGCGTGATGCTTTGGATGTGAAGAGTTAGGAGGTGTTTGTTTAACGGTAACGTGTAATATTAGTGCTGCGTTTAAGTACTACTTTAATAAATAGAAACTTACCAGCGGAAAATTTTACAAGAATTTTCTAAGTAGGCTAAAACCAGTCATTAATTTTATGCTTTGTTTTGAGACGTTTTATTTAGTTATTGTTTAAAAGAATCGATTTATATTCTTTTAACATTTTATAAGCGAATAATTCTTCTTCAGTCAATATGCAATCGTTAGAAAAGAATAATGACTCTTTTGTTTTGTTGTTCTTAAAGCTTAATATCTCGTCTTGAAGTGGGGAATTTAATTCCAATGAATATGTTTTATTGTTGCCATAAATTGATATTTCTATTTTTTGTATTGCAAAAAACCATTCATTTGTTAGTCCATGGTTTGGTCTTACGTCAAGTTTGTATTTTCCAATATTTACGGATTCTTCATTTTTAATTTGCTTTAGATAACCTTCTTTGAAAATGAATTTGTTTTTTGATTTTATTTCACACCAAGGTTTGTTTTCAATAATGTTTTTAAATTTTTTAAGCGCATCTTTTTTAGTATTAGGAAAACAGGATGCTAATAAAAAAATGAATATTAAGAGGGTGATTTTTTTCATGCTTTATATCTAATGCTAAACAAATATAGCTAAAATTTCTGACAGATTTAAGCGTGTGAATTAAGAGTGTCTTACGCGTTTTCTAGAGTATTTTGTATAGTTATTCTAGTTTTTTAAGCTAAAAAAAATCGATGTAAATTAGAAATAAGAAAACTTAGTCTAAGTTCAAATTCTCATTCAAACTATCAATATATTTTAAAACCTCGTCTTTACCAATGTCTTTAGATGATGAAGTGATAAAATAATTCGGCATGTCTTCCCAAGTTTCTAGAAGTATATTCTTGTAAGCTTCCACATGGTCGTTAATAGCTTTTGGTCTTAGCTTATCGGCTTTGGTAAAAATAATAGAAAAGGGGATGCCGTTTTCTCCCATCCATTTCATGAAATCTAAGTCTACAGGCTGAGGTGTATGTCTAATATCTACTAAAACAAAAGCGGTAACAAGTTGCTCGCGCAGGCCAAAATATTGAGTTATAAATTTTTGAAATACTTTTTTAGAACTTTTAGAAACACGAGCATAACCATAGCCAGGTAAATCTACCAAGTGCCAGTTTTTATTAATTAAAAAGTGATTTATAAGCTGTGTTTTTCCTGGTCTTCCAGATGTTTTTGCTAAGCTTTTTCGGCTAGTAAGCATGTTTATTAAAGACGACTTTCCAACATTACTTCTGCCTATAAATGCATACTCGGGTAACATGCTTTTTGGGCATTTAGCAACATCAGAGTTACTCATAACAAATTCAGCCGACTTAATTTTCATATTTTAGTATTTCCGAGAAATCGGGAGTTTTATTAATTGAATCTTAATTTAAAGGTTTCTTTTTTGAAACCAAGTGTCAAGTATAGTGTTAAACTCATCAGGATGTTCCATCATAGCAGCATGCCCGCATTTATCAATCCAATATAAATCTGAATCTGGTAAAAGTTCATTAAACTCTACTGCAACTTCAGGAGGTGTTACATTGTCATTTTTACCCCAAATAATACAAGTTGGTGTATGCATATTTGGTAGGTCTTTAGACATATTGTGTCTTATGGCGCTTTTTGCAATAGCTAAGGTTTTTATAAGTTTATTTCTGTCGTTTACAGTTTCGTAAACTTCATCTACAATCTCTTTTGTAGCAACCTCAGGGTCGTAAAAAACATCTTGAGCTTTCTTTTTTATAACCTCATAGTCACTACGTTTGGTGTAGCCTCCACCCATTGCGCTTTCGTAAAGTCCCGAACTCCCTGTAATTATAAGAGCTTTTACTTTTTCTGGGTATAGTTTTGTATGGTACAAGCCTATATGTCCACCAAGCGAGTTTCCTAATAAAATAACTTCATCTAAACCTTTAAATTCTATAAAGTCATGTAAATACTTAGCGAAACTTTTTACGTTGGTTTTAAGTAAAGACATTGAGTATATGGGTAGTTCCGGTATGATAACTTTATACCCTTTTTTGCTAAAAAAATCAGAAACACCATTAAAGTTACTGAGTCCTCCCATTAAACCGTGTAATACAATTATAGGGGTGCCTTCACCAGTTTCAATATAACTGAAATCTTTTTCTTTTTTTAAACGATGCGCCATTAATTAGTCATTGCGTTAAAAACAAATATAGGTAAATCATTCATAGTTTCAATGATTTTAATTGTTCTGCAAAAATAATAGTTTTTAACCAAGATGTTAACAATACATCTCTTTTTTAATCTTTTTCTGTAATAGGTTGAAAGTGAGTGGTGGTGCTATTTTTTTTGCGAAAAAGCTGTTCTAAAACACGTTTAATCGAAAATTTATTAACAAAGTGGTATAAAGTGGTAAAATGTGGTAAAATTTTCGATATATTTGAATCTTAAAGATTTAAACTTTATTCAATTGCTTTGAGCTTATTAACAGGGACATACGAATGTAAAGTAGATGCCAAAGGCAGACTAATGATGCCTGCTGCGATAAAAAAGCAGTTAGTTTCGGTGTTGCAAGATGGTTTTGTATTGCGTCGTTCGGTGTTTCAGAAATGCTTAGAGTTGTACCCAATGAGTGAGTGGCAGGTGTTAATGCAAAAAATGAATAAGTTAAATAAGTTTAAAAAGAAGAATAACGATTTTATTCGTCGTTTTACTGCAGGAGCAAAAATAGTTGAGGTGGATGTTAATGGGCGTTTATTAGTGCCTAAAGATCTGACGGTTTTTGCTAATATTTCAAAAAATATAGTGGTAGCATCTGCTATAAATATTATTGAGATTTGGGATAAAGATTTGTACGAGCAAGCTATTGATGATGCGTCTTTAGATTTTGCAGATTTAGCTGAAGAAGTAATGGGACAAGATGATGATGACTATGGAATATCATAATCCAGTATTGTTAACAGAAACTGTTGACGGTTTAAATATTAAAGAAGATGGCGTTTACGTGGATGTTACTTTTGGTGGTGGCGGACATAGTAAAGAAATATTAAAAAGACTTGGTGAAAAGGGGAGGTTGTTTGCTTTTGATCAAGATTTAGATGCTCTTGAGAATGTAATTGATGACAGTCGGTTTACATTAATAAATGAAAATTTTAGATACATAAAGCGTTTTTTAAGGTTTCATGGTGTGAAACAGGTTGATGGTGTTTTGGCGGATTTTGGCGTGTCGTCTCATCAATTTGATGTTGCGGAACGTGGTTTTTCTACACGGTTTGAAGCGGATTTAGATATGCGAATGAATCAGGAAAATGAATTGTCTGCATATCATGTGGTTAATGATTATGAGGAAGAACAATTGAAGGATGTGTTTTTGCAATATGGGGAGTTGAGAGCGGCTCCAGCGATGGCTAGGTTAATTGTAGAGCATAGAAAAACAGACTCTATAATTACGAGTGAACAGTTAAAAACGGTGTTGAGGAAGTTTTTACCGCCACGACATGAAAACAAAGTGTTGGCGCAAATATATCAAGCTATTAGGATTGAAGTGAATCAAGAGATTGAAGCTTTAAAAGAATTTTTGCTTCAAACGCCAGAGATTTTAGTTAAAGGAGGTCGGTTAAGTTTTATCTCTTATCATTCGTTAGAAGATAGATTAGTGAAACGTTTTATAAGAAACGGATTGTTTGAAGGAGAGCCAGAGCGTGATATGTTTGGGAATTTTGAAGTGCCACTTAAAAAGGTGAACGGTTTGATAGTGCCTAGTAAAGAAGAAATAAAAATAAATAGCAGAGCAAGAAGTGCGAAACTAAGAGTAGCAGAAAAATTGTAATGAAAAAAAATATCTATAACATATTAAAAGGTACTTTTTTAATTAGCGATGATTCTTTTAAGAGTTGGCGTTTTATTTTGTTTCTCTCTGGGTTGGCTATTGTTATGATTGCGAGTTCGCATAGTGCAGATAAAAAAGTATATGAAATTGTTAGGCTAA
The DNA here is from genome assembly GCF_044385915.1 of Thalassobellus citreus. NCBI lineage: Bacteria > Pseudomonadati > Bacteroidota > Flavobacteriia > Flavobacteriales > Flavobacteriaceae > Thalassobellus > Thalassobellus citreus. Next base: position 53,326 of record NZ_JBISCC010000110.1, read on the forward strand.
CAAATGAGGTTAAAGAAATGCGATCGGCATTTGTAGATGGTCGCTCTAAACTAATGCGGCTTAAAATGGAATCTGTAGTTATAGATAAGATGAAGGTGAAAGGATTGTCGCCCTCGTTAATTCCAGCGAAAAAGATAAAAGTTAAATCTCAAAATTAAAGCAGAACCTTGGCAGTAAACGAAAGAGGCATATTAAACCGATTGTATTTTATAGCAGGATGTATGTTCATCTTCGGTATTGCTGTGCTGTTTAAATTGTTTAGTATTCAGTTTTTACAAGGTGATAAGTATCGCGATTTGGTTGAAAAACGAGATGTGAAGAATGTAACAATTCCTGCTAATAGAGGGAATGTGTATGCAGACGATGGGAGTTTGTTAGCGACTTCTATTCCTAAATACAATATTGCTATAGATGCGGTTGTCGCTCCAGTAAATAAGTTTGAAGAATTTATAAAGCCTTTGTGTGATTCTTTGTCTGGCTATTCAGGTAAATCTTCTAGTTATTACGAAAAGGCTATTAGGAAAGCGCGCATCAATAAAAACCAATATTTATTGTTGGCAAAGAATATTAATTATACAGACTATATGCGGTTTAGGAATTTTCCGCTTTTGAAGTTTGGCGCAATTCCTGGTGGACTTATTGTGAATCAGAAAACAAAACGTGAGTTTCCAATGGGTGAAATTGCTCAGAGATCTATAGGTTATGAACGCTTTGATGATGCTGGGAATGTAACGAGAGCAGGGATTGATGGTGCTTTTGGTGAAAAGTATTTAAGAGGGACTAGTGGTAAACGATTAAAGCAGAAAATAGGAAAGAATAAGTGGAAACCGTTAACAGATTATAATCAAGTGGAGCCAAAGGATGGTTATGATGTTTATACAACTATTGATGTAAATATTCAAGATATAGCACATCATTCATTACTTGGTCAATTAAAGTATTATGAGGCTGAGCATGGTTGTGTTGTTGTCATGGACGTAAAAACGGGAGAGATAAAAGCTATTTCTAATTTAGCAATAACCAATAATGGTAATTATTACGAAAAACGAAATTATGCAGTTTGGGAGTCGCATGAGCCAGGGTCAACATTTAAAGTAATGGCTTTAATGGCTGCGTTAGAGGATAAGGTTATAGATACTGCTACGGTTGTTGATACAAAAAAAGGTGTTAAGCGTTTTTATGGTAGAAATATTTATGATTCGCATCACGGGGGGTTTGGTAAAATATCTGCTGCTAGAGCGCTTGAAGTGTCTTCTAATATAGGGTTAGCTACATTGATTGATGATAATTATTCCGATAAGCCTAAACAATTTATAAAGCGTATTAAAAGTTGGAATCTTGATAAGCCTCTTGGTGTTTCTATCAAAGGAGAAGGGGTGCCAGATATTCCAGAGCCAGGTGATAAGAAATGGAGTAAAAATGCATTGCCATCAATGGCTTATGGATATAATTTGAGTCTAACGCCATTGCAAACATTGACGTTTTATAATGCCATTGCTAATAATGGTGAAATGGTGAAACCAAGGTTTATTAAGGCTGTTAAAGAATTTGATAAAGAAATAGAGGTCTTTGATAAAGAAGTGACTATTAAGAAAATATGCTCTGATAAAACGCTTAATGAAATCAGAGAGATTTTAAAGAATATTGTGGTTCGTGGTACGGGGAAAAAATTGTATTCACCTGATTTTTCTATGGCAGGAAAAACTGGGACAGCACAAACTGAATATTGGATGGCAGATTGGAAAGAAAACAAAAGGTATATCTCATCTTTTGCAGGGTATTTTCCTGCTGAGAATCCTAAGTATTCTTGCATTGTGGTTATTCATAAACCTAGTATAAAAAAAGGGTATTATGGAGCGGATGTGACAGGGCCAGTGTTTAAAAGGATAGCTCAAAAAATATTTACTGATACGCCTGTTGTTGATGAGGTTGAGTCTCTTGATGTTAAGATGGGGCTTATTGATAATAAGTATGATCAGTTTTATGAAACGGTTAAAACTTATAAAACTATTATGCCAAATGTAGTAGGTATGCCGGCAATGGATGCTTTGGCGCTTTTAGAAAATATGGAAGTTAAAGTGAAGGTAAAGCTTAGTGGGAATGGTGTTGTAAAAGAGCAGTCGGTAAGTAAAAGTCAAAAATTAAAAAATAATCAAACAATTGTTTTAAAAGCTTCATGATAGCATTAAAAGATATATTATATAAGGTTACCTTAAATGCTGTAATAGGAAATACAAGTGTTGAAATTAATGCTGTGTATTTTGATTCTAGAAGTGTGCAAAAAGGCGATGTTTTTGTAGCTGTAAACGGTAGTGTTGTTGATGGTCATAAATATATAGATGTAGCAATTAATAACGGAGCTATTGCAGTTGTTTGTGAGGTTGTGCCAGAAAATATAGTAGATGGTGTTACGTATGTTGAGGTAGATAATTCTAGTAAAGCGCTAGCAATTATGGCATCAAATTTCTATGGCATACCATCAGAAAATTTAAAACTTGTTGGAGTTACAGGAACAAATGGTAAAACAACGGTTGCAAGTTTGTTATTTCAGTTGTTTAAAAATGCAGGTTTTAAAGTTGGCTTATTGTCTACGGTTAAAATCATGGTTGATAATAAAACCTACAAAGCAACACATACAACGCCAGATTCATTAACTATAAATAAGTATTTAAAGGAAATGAATGATGAGGGGGTTGAGTTTTGTTTCATGGAAGTAAGCTCGCACGGTATTCATCAAAATAGAACCGAAGGCTTGCGTTTTGAAGGTGGAATATTTACCAATTTATCGCACGATCATTTAGATTATCATAAAACTTTTGCAGAATATAGAGATGTTAAAAAGGTGTTTTTTGATTGTTTGCCTTCTCAAGCATTTGCATTGGTAAATGTTGATGATAAAAATGGTTTGGTAATGCTTCAAAATACCAAAGCAAAAAAATATACCTATGCTTTAAAAGGCTATGCCGATTATAAAGCACAGATATTAGAAAATCAATTCGGTGGCTTGTTATTGAAGGTTAATGATAGCGAAGTCTGGACTCGATTGATAGGGAACTTTAATGCTTATAATGTATTGGCTATTTACGCTACTGCGGAATTATTAGGATTTGAAAAAGTAGAAGTGCTTCGATTAATAAGTGATTTAGAAAATGTGAGTGGACGTTTTCAATACATCGTTTCAAACGAAAAAATAACGGCTATTGTTGATTATGCGCATACGCCTGACGCTTTAAAGAATGTTTTAGAAACCATTAATAGTATCCGAACAAAAAACGAAGAGCTTATTACGGTTGTTGGTTGTGGAGGAGATAGAGATAAAACAAAGCGACCAAAGATGGCGCATATAGCTTCGGCTTTAAGTACTAAAGTCATTTTCACAAGTGATAATCCACGAAGTGAAAAACCAGAAGTTATTTTAAGTGAAATGGAACAAGGGGTGGAACCTCAAAATTTCAAAAAAACATTAACCATTGAAGATAGAAAACAGGCTATAAAAGCAGCGTGTCAAATTGCTCAACCTAATGATATTATTCTAATTGCAGGAAAAGGACATGAAACCTATCAGGAAATTAATGGTGAGCGTTTTGATTTTGATGATTATAAAATAGTGCAAGAACTTTTAAAACAATTACAAAAATAATATGCTGTATTATTTATTTGAATATTTAGAAAAACAATTCCAATTTCCTGGAGCATCACTTTTTGGTTTTATAACCTTTAGAGCTGCTTTTGCTATGATTTTGTCGTTGCTTATATCTACAATTTATGGTAAACGTATTATTCGTTTTCTTCAGAAAAAACAAATGGGTGAAACCATTAGGGATTTAGGTTTAGAAGGTCAAAAAGAAAAAGCGGGCACGCCAACCATGGGTGGTTTAATCATCATTTTGGCAACATTAATTCCTGTGCTGTTGTTAGCTAGATTAGAAAATATATACATCATTCTTTTAATAGTTACAACTCTTTGGATGGGGACTATCGGTTTTATTGATGATTATTTAAAAAAGTTTAAAAATGATAAAGAAGGTTTAAAAGGTCGATTTAAAGTTACTGGGCAAGTAGGTTTAGGGATTATTGTCGGAGCTACTTTGTTTTTTCATCAAGATGTTACCATGAAAGAAAAATTGCCTATTAATGAGCAACAAGTTCTTTTGGCGGAAAACCCAAATTTATCTCCTTCAAAATTATTTCAAGATGAAGTGAAATCAACTAAAACAACAATTCCTTTTGTAAAGAATAATGAGTTTGATTATGCCGATTTAATTACTTGGATGAATCCGGAATGGGCTAAATATGCTTGGGTGGTTTTTATTCTGGCCTCTATTTTTATTATTACAGCAGTGTCAAATGGTGCGAATCTTACTGATGGAATTGATGGGCTTGCCGCAGGTACATCTGCAATAATTGTTCTCACTTTAGGAATTTTTGCTTTTGTGTCTGGTCGTATCGATTTTTCAGAATACCTCAATATTATGTATATCCCAAGTATTGGAGAAATTACAATATATATAGCTGCGTTCGTAGGAGCGCTTATTGGGTTTTTATGGTACAATACGTATCCGGCACAAGTGTTTATGGGGGATACAGGGAGTTTAACTATTGGTGGTATTATAGCGGTTATTGCTATTGCTGTTAGAAAAGAGTGGTTAATACCTGTGTTATGTGGTATATTTTTAGCTGAAAATTTATCGGTGGTCATGCAGGTAAGTTGGTTTAAGTATACCAAGAAAAAGTTTGGAGAAGGACGACGCATTTTTAAAATGTCGCCATTGCATCACCATTATCAAAAGTTAGGATATCACGAAAGTAAAATAGTTACACGTTTTTGGATTGTAGGCATATTGCTCGCCATTCTTTCTATTGTAACATTGAAAATAAGATAATAATTGTCATTCCTGCGAAAGTGGGAATCTCATGAAATGAAAAAGGAAAATATAAAACAAGCAAGTGGTCAGCTCTCCTCCTCTGGAGGAGTTGGAGGAGGCTTTTTGGTCATATTAGGAGGCGGAGAAAGCGGTGTTGGTACAGCGCTTTTAGGAAAGGAAAAAGGATATCAAGTTTTTGTTTCCGATAAGGGGAAAATAAAAGAAAAGTACAAAGAAGTTCTTATACATAATGAGATTGAATGGGAAGATGAAAAGCATACGGAAGCAAAAATTCTGAATGCAGATGTCGTTATGAAGAGTCCAGGTATTCCAGATAAAGTGTCTTTAGTAAAACAAATTCATGAAAAAGGAATACAGGTAGTTTCAGAAATTGAATTTGCAGCAAAATTTACAGATGCAACTATTGTGGGGATTACAGGGAGTAACGGTAAAACAACAACTGCTACGTTAACGCATCACATTTTGAAGCAGGAATTAAATGTGGGGTTGGCAGGAAATATTGGAGATAGTTTTGCTAAACAGATTTTAGAGGAAGATTTTGAGAATTACGTATTAGAGATTAGTAGTTTTCAGTTAGATGATATTGTCGATTTTAAACCTAAAATAGCTGTAATAACAAATATTACACCCGATCATTTGGATAGATATGATTATCAGTTTGAAAATTATATCGCTTCAAAATTTAGAATCACTCAGAATCAAACGTCAGATGATTATTTGATTTATGATGCCGATGATGATGTTATAGTAAATCATTTAAAAAAGAATCCAGTTCAATCTACATTATTGCCATTTTCATTAGAAAAAACTATTGAAAACGGTGCGTATTTAGATAAAGAGAATATAAAAATAACAATAAACAACAACCAGATACTTATGCCGACAAGAAATTTGACTTTAGAAGGAAAACACAATGTTAAGAACGCAATGGCTGCTACTACGGTAGCACATTTGTTAAAGATTAGAAAACAAACTATTAGAGAGAGTTTGGAGAATTTTCAAGGTGTGGAACATCGATTAGAGCAAGTGCTTAAAATTAATAAAGTACAGTATATAAACGATTCTAAAGCAACTAATGTAAATGCAACTTATTATGCTTTAGAAAGTATGGATGCGCCTACGGTTTGGATTGTAGGAGGTGTTGATAAGGGTAATAATTATCAAGAGTTGTTTCAGTTTGTAAACGAAAAAGTAAAGGCTGTTATCTGTTTAGGTGTTGATAATGAAAAACTAATAAGCACCTTTGGTAATATGGTTGATGTTGTTGTTGAAACCCAATTTATGAGTGAGGCAGTTAAAATTGCTTATAAAATTGCAGAAAGTGGAGATAATGTATTGTTGTCTCCTGCATGTGCTAGTTTTGATTTGTTTGAAAACTATGAAGACAGAGGGCGCCAATTTAAAAATGCAGTAAGAAATTTATAAGTCATAAAATTAAAAAGAAAGCGTGCAAGCATTATTTAAAAACATAAAAGGAGATCGGTTAATTTGGGCTATTGTGGCGTTGTTGGCAATATTGTCTTTTTTACCAGTTTATAGTGCTGCAAGTGATTTGGCGTATAGCAAATATGATGGAAATACGTTTATTTCATTTGTAAAACATTTTATGCATTTGTTTTTAGGTTTTGCTATTATGTATGGGGTTCATAAAATTCCATATAAGTATTTTAAAGGTTTGTCTTTGGTAATGATGCCTGTAATTTTAGTACTCTTAGTTGTTACTATGTTGCAAGGAACAGTCATGGGAGGAGCGAGTGCTAGTAGATGGATTAAAATTCCAATAGTGGGGATGTCTTTTCAAACTTCAACGCTGGCGTTTGTTGTTTTAATGGTTTATGTGGCGCGTTATATATCTAAAATAAAAGACGAAGATGTTACATTTAAAGCTTCTATTATACCGCTTTGGGTGCCTGTTTTTATGGTGCTTGGTTTAATATTGCCGTCAAATTTTTCAACAGCAGCTATTATGTTTTTAATGGTAATGATATTGGTTTTTCTTGGTGGATATCCAGTACGTTATTTAGGTGTTATTTTAGGAACAGGATTAGTAGCTTTAGTCTTCTTTGTGATGGTGGCTAAGTTAACAACGGGGCCACTTCATGTTAAAGTAACAACTTGGGAAAATAGGATTAAAAACTTTTCAAATAAAGAAGATACACAAGCCGATTATCAAATAGAAAAGGCAAAAGTAGCTATAGCCTCAGGGCAAATATGGGGTGTAGGACCAGGTAAAAGTGTTCAGAAACACGCGTTGCCACAGTCGTCATCCGATTTTATTTTTGCCATTATTATTGAAGAATATGGTTTACTAGGAGGTTTGTCTATTATGCTTTTGTATATGTGGCTGTTGTTTAGAATTGTTATTGTATCCCAAAAGGCTGATACTATTTTTGGTAAATTATTAGTGTTGGGTGTTGGGTTACCAATAGTGTTTCAAGCCTTAATAAATATGGCTGTTGCGGTAGAATTATTTCCTGTAACTGGGCAAACATTACCGTTAATTAGTAGTGGTGGTACTTCTATTTGGATGACCTGTTTAGCGATAGGGATTATATTAAGTGTAAGTGCAAAAAGAGAAGAGATTAAAGAACAAGAAATAAATGAAGATAATCCGTTAGAAATTTTATCTGAAGCAATATAATGAGTCGTTACAAAATCATATTATCAGGAGGAGGAACAGGAGGGCATATTTATCCTGCAATTGCTATTGCAAATGAATTGAAGAGTCGTTTTCCAGAAGCACAATTTTTGTTTGTTGGTGCTCAAGATAGAATGGAGATGGAGAAAGTGCCGCAAGCAGGATATGAGATTGAAGGGTTATGGATTACTGGAATTCAACGTAAGCTAACTGCTAAAAACTTGATGTTTCCTTTTAAACTGATAAGTAGTTTGTGGAATGCTAGAAAAATTATAAAAGTATTTAAGCCAGATGTCGTTATTGGTACAGGTGGTTTTGCAAGCGGACCATTATTGCATGTGGCTGCTTCTAAAAAAATACCAAGTTTAATACAGGAACAAAATTCGTATCCAGGTATTACAAATAAGCTATTAGCTGGAAAAGCTAAAAAAATATGTGTAGCCTATGATGGGTTAGAGCGGTTTTTTCCGAAAGATAAAATTGTAAAAACAGGAAATCCTGTGCGACAAGGTTTGTTGGATATTGAAGAAAAAACAGTTGAGGCTAAAGATTTTTTCAACTTAAAGCATGGTAAATATACACTTTTAGTGTTGGGTGGAAGTTTAGGTGCAAGACGCATAAATGAATTGATTGAAAGAGAATTGGAGTTTTTAGATATGCAAAACATCCAAATAATATGGCAATGTGGTAAATTATATTATCAGCAATATAAAATCTATAATAACACAAAAAACGTACAGGTTTATGAGTTTTTGAATAATATGGATTTGGCTTACGCAGCTGCCGATATTGTAATATCTAGAGCAGGAGCGGGTTCGGTTTCAGAGCTTTGTATTGTAGGTAAGCCAGTAGTGTTTGTGCCGTCTCCTAATGTTGCGGAAGATCATCAAACTAAAAATGCTATGTCTATTGTGAATAGTAATGCTGCCATGATAATTAAGGAAGAAGATTTAGATGCCGATTTTCAAAATAAATTTTCACAGTTAGTAGCGTCTCCTGAAAAGCAAAAGGAATTAGGAGAGAATATAAAAAAGTTAGCATTAGTAAATGCAACAAAACAAATAGCAGATGAAGTTGAAAAACTTCTGAAAAAAAATAAATGAGTTTAGAGAATATAAATAGCGTGTTTTTTGTTGGTATTGGCGGTATTGGTATGAGTGCCTTGGCTCGATATTTTAAAGCGAATAATAAACAGGTTGCTGGTTACGATAAAACGCAGACAGAAATCACAGATGCTTTAGTGTCTTTGGATATTGATATTCATTTTGAAGATGGTATTGAAAACATAAACGCTAATTTTTTAAATACTGAAAGTACTTTGGTTGTATATACGCCAGCGGTTCCTAAAAATCATGTTGAATTAAATTATTTTAAGAGTAATGGTTATCAGGTTTTAAAACGTTCTGAAGTTTTAGGATTAATTACCGAACACACATTTTGTTTAGCGGTAGCGGGTACGCATGGTAAAACAACAACAACTAGTATTCTTGGTCATTTAATGAAAGAATGCAACGTGCCATTAACAGCTTTTTTAGGAGGGATTAGTGAAAATTATAATTCTAACTTAATATTAAACGGTACAGATGTATCTGTAGTTGAAGCTGATGAGTTCGATCGTTCTTTTTTAACATTATCTCCAGATTTAGCTTGTATCACTTCAATGGATGCCGATCATTTAGATATTTATGGTGAAGTTGATGCTTTAACGGATTCTTTTAAAGAATTTTCAGAAAGAATAAAACCAAATGGGAAGTTGTTTGTTAAAAACGGATTGCCATTAAAAGGAATAACTTACGGTATAGAAGATGATTCAGATTATGCCGTTCAAAATATAAAAATAGAAAATGGAGCTTATGTTTTTGATGTTAAAACACCAAAAACAGTACTAGAAAATATACAATTTAACCTACCAGGTAGACATAATTTGTCGAATGCATTAATAGCCTTGGCGATGGCTGTAGAATATGGTTGTCCTCACCAACAGCTCGTCAAAGCTTTAGCATCTTATAAAGGTGTAAAACGACGATTTACGTATCAAATAAAAACAGATAATCTTGTTTTTATAGATGATTACGCGCATCATCCAGAAGAAATTAATGCGGTACATCAAGCCGTGAGAGAAATGTATCCAAATAAAAAAGTGTTGGCTATTTTTCAGCCTCATTTGTATAGTAGAACACGCGATTTTATAGACGATTTTGCAAAAAGTTTGTCTCAGTTTGATGCATTGATATTACTAGATATATATCCAGCAAGAGAATTGCCAATAGAGGGTGTTACATCAGAATGGTTGTTAAGTAAAATTGATAATAAAAAGAAGCAATTAGTTAGTAAAAAGGATTTGTTAAAGCAGATACATAAAAGTGATGCTGAAATTATATTAACTATTGGTGCTGGCGATATAGGAGAACAAGTTAAATATATTAAAAAAGAATTTACTGTTGCGAGTTAATTGGAATTACATAAAGATGTTTGTTCTGCTAGGTTTAGTGGTCTTTTTGTTTGCTTTTGCTTCAAGCAGAAATATGAATAGAAAAGTAGCTAATCCTAATGTGAAATTTATTGGTGAAGACAATCTTTTTATAACAAATGAAACTGTTAGTAAATTGTTAATACAAAATTACGGGACAGTTAAAAACGTGTCTAAAGAAACTTTAGATTTGAATAAGTTAGAGAATGCCCTCAAATCTAATCCAATGATAAAAACTGCAGAAGTGTATGTTGCTGTTAATGGCTTGCTTAACGCCAAAATAGAGCAAAAGACACCTGTTGCTAGAGTTAGTACAAATGCGTCATATTATATTGATGATGAAGGTTCTTACATGCCTTTGTCAAATAATTATTCTGCAAGAGTGCCACTGGTTACTGGTTATATTGAAAAAAATAATTTAGAAAACGTCTATACAGTTGCAATAAAAATTAAAACAGATGACTTTTTAAAAAAAAATGTTATTGAGATTCATCAGGATATCAATAACAAGATTTCTTTAAAATTGAGACAATGTAGATTTTTAGTGCAATTAGGTGATGTGAATTTTTTAGATAAGAAAATAAATAATTTAAAAGCGTTTTATCAAAAAAAGCAAAAGGAGAAAGCGCTTAATAATTATAGTAAAGTCAATTTACAATTTGGCAACCAAGTAATATGTACCAAAATATAAACCATGGAGCATAATATAGCAGTAGGATTAGACATAGGAACCACAAAAATTGTGGCTATGATTGGTCGTAAAAACGAATACGGCAAACTCGAAATTATCGGCATTGGTAAGTCTAAAAGTTTAGGCGTGCATCGTGGTGTTGTAAATAATATTACACAAACTATTCAGTCAATACAGCAAGCTGTTCAAGAAGCTGAGGTTGCGGCAGCAACTAAGATTGAAGGTGTAACAGTTGGTATTGCAGGACAGCATATTCGTAGTTTGCAACATAGCGATTATATAACTAGATCAAATTCTGAAACGGTTATAGATGATGATGATATTGATAGGTTGATTAACCAAGTGCATAAATTAGTGATGCTTCCTGGAGAAGAAATTATTCATGTATTACCACAAGAATATAAGATTGATGGACAAGCCGAAATAAAAGAACCTATAGGAATGTATGGGGGGCGTTTAGAGGCTAATTTCCATGTCGTAGTAGGGCAAGTATCTTCTATTAGAAATATAGGTCGTTGTGTGCAAAGTGCAGGTTTAAATCTTGAAGGAATAACGTTAGAGCCATTAGCTTCTGCAAATGCAGTTTTAAGTCAGGAAGAAAAAGAAGCAGGTGTTGCATTAATTGACATAGGAGGAGGAACAACCGATTTGGCCATTTTTAGAGATGGTATTATTCGTCATACAGCAGTGATTCCTTTTGGAGGAAATGTGATTACCGAAGATATAAAAGAAGGTTGTTCTATTATAGAAAAGCAAGCAGAGTTACTTAAAGTGAAATTTGGTTCGGCATGGCCAGGAGAAAATAAGGATAATGAAATTGTTTCAATACCAGGTTTGCGTGGTAGAGAACCAAAAGAGATTACCCTTAAAAATCTCTCAAAAATTATACATGCACGTGTTGTAGAAATTGTAGAGCAAGTTTATGTTGAAATAAAAAACTACGGACACGAAGAGCAAAAGAAAAAACTAATAGCAGGGATTGTTTTAACAGGAGGTGGTAGCCAATTAAAGCATTTAAAACAATTAGTAGAATATATAACAGGAATGGATACCAGAATAGGTTATCCAAATGAGCATTTAGCTGGAGATAGTGATGAAGATGTAACAAGTCCGTTATACGCAACAGCTGTAGGGTTAGTATTAGACGGCTTAAAACGTCAAGAAAGAAAGAAGATTGAGCAGGATGAAGAACAAGCTATTGTAGAAGAAACATCAGTAGAAGATGAAATTATAGAGAAACCAGTTAAGGAAAGACGCTCATTCCTTGATAAGTTAACAGAGCGCGTTAAAGATTTTTTAGATAACGCAGAGTGATAAATCCATTGAATAAAAAATATATAGTATAAAACCCCAGTAAAACAGAATTTATGAGCAGCAAAAAAGAATTCGAAAGCATCTCATTTGATTTACCTAAGAACCAATCAAATGTAATTAAAGTTATTGGTGTTGGAGGTGGTGGTAGTAATGCCATAAACCACATGTTCCAACAAGGTATTAAAGGCGTAGATTTTTACGTTTGTAATACAGACGCACAAGCACTTCAAAATAGTGGTGTTCCAAACAAAATTCAGTTAGGTCTTAATTTAACTGAAGGGTTAGGAGCAGGCGCAAATCCTGATATTGGAGAGCAATCTGCAGTTGAAAGTTTTGATGACATTTCACAAATGTTAGATACAAACACTAAAATGGTTTTTATTACCGCAGGAATGGGTGGTGGTACAGGTACTGGTGCTGCTCCAATTATTGCTAAAATGGCTAAAGATTTAGATATTTTAACAGTAGGAATTGTAACGATGCCTTTTCAGTTTGAAGGAAAAATGCGTATTGAACAATCTCAAAAAGGAATTGAAAAACTTAGAGGTGTTGTAGATTCTTTAATTGTTATAAATAATAACAAACTCCGTGAAGTGTATGGGAACCTTGGATTTAAAGCAGGGTTTTCTAAAGCTGACGAAGTGTTATCTACCGCTGCTCGTGGTATAGCCGAAGTTATTACGCACCATTACACACAAAACATCGATTTACGTGATGCTAAAACGGTTCTAAGTAATAGTGGTACTGCTATTATGGGTTCAGCATTAGCTTCAGGTCAAAATCGTGCGCAAGATGCTATTCGTAAAGCTTTAGATTCTCCATTATTAAATGATAATAAAATTACCGGAGCTAAAAATGTATTGTTGCTAATTGTTTCTGGTTCTCATGAAATTACTATTGATGAAATTGGTGAAATAAATGATCATATTCAAAGTGAAGCTGGTCATGGTGCTAATATTATTATGGGTGTTGGTGAGGATGAAACGTTAGAAGAATCAATTGCTGTTACTATTATTGCTACAGGATTTAATGTTGAGCAACAAGATGAAATTTCTAATACCGAAACTAAAAAAGTTATACACTCACTAAGTGAAGAGCAAGATTTAGCTTCTCAAGATCGTGAACCTGTTATTATTGCTCCAGTTATAGAGTTAGAAAAGAAAGAAGAGCCACCAGTTGTAAGACATACTTTAGATATAGAAGAAGAGGAAGAAATAATTCCAGAAAGAAAAGAAATAGAAGCTAAAGAAGTTTCAAAAGAGGTTTTTGAAGATATAAACTTAATTCCCACATCAGAGATTATTAAAAATATAGATGTGGTTTATGAAGAAGTTTCAGCTAATGTGCAAGAAGAAGAGGATTTTATTATTAAGCCTGTAACTAGAATGTCTGATGATGTTGAAGATATAGGTGATGTTGAATTGCTTTCAGATTACATTGAAGAAGAACAACAAATTACCCTAACATTCGATTTGCCAATTTCCCCTAAAAAAGAAGAAATTGAAAAAGCTGATGATAAAATATCATATGAGTTAACCGATGACGAGGTAAAAAAGATTCCTGTAAATGATTATGTAGAATTAATTACGGTTAATGAAACTAATGAAGAAGGGGATGTGCGTTACGTGTTGGATGATTATACTGAAATAGAATCATCTTTAAATAAAAAACAAAAATCTTCGAATGAGGTTTTAGAAGAAGTAGAAGAAGAAATTGTTTTTGAAAAGAAAATTATTAATGAAAACCCTACTGAAGAGGCTGTAAATGAAGAAGTGGATCCTATGAATAGTCCAATTTCTGAATTGCTTAAAGAACGTGCTGAAGAGCGCAGACGTAAGATGAAAGATTTTAATTATAAATTCAATAATGCAAAAATTGATGATATAGAGAAAGTTCCGGCTTATAGAAGACAAGGTGTAAACTTAGAAGATGCTAAGCATTCATCAGAGACAGATTTATCTAGAACGAGTATTGGGCTAGATGATAATGATGATTTGCAGTTAAGAAACAATAATTCGTTTTTACATGATAATGTAGATTAAAAATATTACTAGACTTACTTAGTTATAAACCCGAAAAGTATCCCTCAACTTTTCGGGTTTTTTTATTTAATTATTTTTGCCATTCTTACGAAGGCAGAAATCTATTTTTTATCTTCGCAATTAAATAAAGAATACAATGAGTTTACAACAAGATATAATGTCGGCGCTTAAAGAAGCTATGAAATCTAAAAATCAAACAGCTTTAACAGCTTTACGAGCAGTAAAATCAGCGATTTTATTAGCACAAACAGAAAGCGGTGCTAAAGAAGATTTAACAGAAGATCAAGAGCTTAAAATACTTCAAAAGCAAGTAAAACAACGTAAAGATAGTGCTGCTATATATTTAGAACAAGGGCGAGAAGATTTAGCGGCTCCAGAATTAGCAGAAGCAGAGGTGATAAGTCAGTTTTTACCAGAAGCATTAAGCGAAGAAGAAATAGAAAAAGTGGTGGTGGCAACAATCAATCAGGTTGGAGCAGAAGGTATGAAAGATATGGGGAAGGTTATGGGTATTGTAAGTCAAGAGTTAGCAGGACAAGCCGATGGAAAAACTATTTCTACAATTGTTAGACAAAAATTAGCTTAAAAATTTAATATCACATAAAAAGATTCCTGCCTTACGTGGGAATGAAATGGCTGCGTAGTTCAACTGGATAGAATATCAGATTTCGGCTCTGAGGGTTGGGGGTTCGAATCCCTTCGCGGTCACGAATAAATGAATTTCCTCTTAAAAATACTTGAGTTTGCTCAGGCATTTTTAAGAGGGAATTTTATTTTTAGAACAGAGCTTTGAGGGGTGTTCGATAGCGAGTTCTCTTAGTGTATCTTAATTATCAAATCAATATCTATATTCAAAAAGTTTGAACTCTGTCTCGTAAGGTCAAAAGACAATAAAGAACCTCTACGTTATTGGCGTAGAGATTTTTATTTTTAAAGCGAGCATTTTATAATCAGTTTGAAATCATTAAATATTTGTAAATACGATATTTCTATCGCATTAAAACCAGTTCTAGATTAGATCTTTTTGAATGGGTAAGTGAAAGAATTTATATTAAAATATAATTTACAGTCAATATTATTAGGCGTTCTTGTACTTTTGAAATTAAATAGACGTTTATAATTTTATGTTATATATTTTAATTGAGCCTGATATAAATGCGAGTAAAATCATGTTAGGCATTTTGATAGTTGTATTAGTATGTATTGTTTTCTATTATACCTTTAGGTTAATAGAAATGGGTTATGTGATAAAGTATAAAAAGCCACTATATAATCATTTTTATATCTCTTTAAGAAAGATAGATGAAACTCAAAAACGGATACTACAAGAACAATTTTCATTTTACAAAAAGCTTAACGATAAAGAGAAAAAATATTTTGAACATCGGGTAGCATCTTTTATAAAAGACAAAGATTTCATTAGTAGGGAAGGGTTGATTATTACAGATGAAAAAAAAGTTTTAATTTCCGCTACTGCTGTCATGTTAACCTTTGGTTTTAGAGATTTTTATATAGGGCTTATTTCAAAAATTGTAATATATACTAAAGCATTTTATTCTAAAACAAATGATGCTTATCATAAAGGAGAGTTTAACCCAAAGCTTAAAGCTCTAGTGCTTTCTTGGGAAGATTTTCAAGAAGGGTATAAAATTGATAATGATAATTTAAATCTTGGTATTCATGAATTTACACATGCTATTCATTTAAATAGTATTAAATATCGAGATATCAGTTCAACTATATTCAAGGATTCTTTTAAAGAATTGTCTGTATTATTAACCTCAGAAGAAGGGTTAAAAGAAAGATTAACTAAATCGGAATATTTTAGAGGTTACGCATATACCAATCAATTTGAGTTTTTGGCAGTAGTTATAGAAAATTTCATAGAAACCCCACAAGATTTTAGATCAGAGTTTCCCCTTATTTACGGAAAAATTAAACAGATGCTTAATTTTAATGTAGATGGGTATTAAATCGCAACATGACTTTTATCATACTTTTTGGAGTTTTAGTTTTATAATTTTAGTGATAACAAAACTAAATTATATAAGTCATGATAAAGAAAGCACCAATTTCAATGATAATGACTGAGCCAGTTATTACATTAAACACTACCGACAAATTAGAAAAAGCTGAATATCTTTTTAAGCATAATCATATTAGACATATTCCTGTTGTATCTGATAATGCTGTAGTTGGAATGCTTAGCTATACAGATTTATTACGATTAAGTTTTGGAGATGTTACTAATAGTTCTGATGATTCAAGTGATGTCTTGGTTTATAATATGTTTACAATAGACCAAGTAATGAAAAAACAAATAATTACAGTGTCTTCATCTAATTCAATTAAAGATGTAGCAAAAATACTTGCTGTAGAAGAATTTCATGCCCTACCTGTAGTTGATAGAAATAGATTGGTAGGTATTGTAACTACCACCGATCTTATTAAATATTTATTACGTCAATTTTAACTCCTATAATTAAAAAATTGAGCTTCTTTTTAAGCTGATATTTGTTATAGATTAAAAACTAGTTTTGTTTATAACCTTATAAATTATCATAACATGAATCAAAAAGCGCCTGTGTCTTCTATAATGAGTAAAAACGTTATAGCTTTAACAAGAACCGATAATTTAGAAAGAGCAGAAATGCTGTTCAATAAATATAGAATTAAGCATATACCTGTAGTAAGTAGAGATGTTGTAATAGGTATGTTAAGTTATTCTGATTTGTTAAAAATAAGTTTAGCAGATGCTGCTCAAGACGATTATAATGTAAACGCAGTGGTTTATAATTCGTTCTCTATAGAACAAGCAATGACCAAAGATGTGGAAACTATAGATAGCGAAACAACAATAACTCAGGCCACTCAAATTTTAGCTACTAGAGGCTTTCATGCATTACCTGTTGTTGATAATGGTATTTTAACAGGAATTGTAACTACTACAGATTTGTTACAGTTTTATTTAAAGCAATAGTTTAAGAATTAGCAATTGTTTTTAATTCTTTAATAGTTTCAGTTTGATTGTTGCTTTTAAATACGTGGCTTCCTGCTACAAAAGTGTCAGCTCCAGCTTCAACTAGTTTTTGTATGTTTTTATTTGTCACACCACCATCAATTTCTATGCGCGTATTTAAACCTTGCTCGTTAGCCATTTTGCGTAGTTTCTGTATTCTGTTATAAGTGATGTCTTCAAATTGTTGACCACCAAATCCAGGATTGATAGACATTAATAATACCATATAACATTTAGGTAAAATATCTTCTAAAACAGAGATAGGAGTTGTTAAGTTAAGTACAACGCCTGCTTTACAACCAGCATTTTCAATTTGTGTAAGTGTTCTATGTAAATGAACTGTAGATTCATAATGAACTGTGATAATATCGGCTCCAACTTTAGCAAACTCTTCAATGTAGCGTTCTGGTTTTTCAATCATTAAATGAACATCCAAAGGTTTGGTTGCGTGTTTTTTTATGGCTTGTATAACCGGCATTCCGTAAGAAATGTTCGGAACAAAATGACCATCCATAACATCAATGTGAAACCAATCAGCATCACTTTTGTTAACCATTTCAATGTCTCGTTGTAAGTTACCAAAATCTGCGGCTAGTAAAGAAGGTGCTATTAGTTTAGAATTCATTATAAAGGTGTTCTTAAGTTTTTTGCAAATATAGAAAAGTCTTTTTAGTTTCTTTCTTTTGAGTAGATAGAAACTAAAAAATAAAAGTTCTTTTATGATGGAAGTGTTTTAAGGTAAAGGTATAAAAAAAATGAACCCACGGTAATCAGCCGTGGGTTCTTTCATCAATCAAAAAACGAACAGTTATGTGTAACTGTTTGTTACTGTAATTTAGTCGTAATTCTTAATAAAAATTACTATCCTAAATAAGTTTTTAATATTTTACTTCTAGAAGTATGTTTTAATCTTCTAATTGCTTTTTCTTTAATTTGTCTTACACGTTCACGTGTTAAATCGAATGTTTCACCAATTTCTTCTAAAGTCATTGGGTGTTGGTTTCCTAAACCAAAGTATAAACGAATAACATCAGCCTCACGAGGTGTTAATGTTTCTAAAGCACGTTCAATTTCAGTACGTAAAGATTCGTGTAATAACTCTCTATCTGGGTTAGGAGACTCTCCACTATTTAATACATCGTATAAGTTAGAATCTTCTCCTTCAACTAAAGGTGCATCCATACTCACGTGGCGACCAGAGTTTTTCATAGACTCTTTAACATCGTTAATTGTCATGTCTAATTCTTTTGCAATTTCTTCAGCAGAAGGTGGGCGCTCATGACTTTGCTCTAAAAAAGCAAATGTTTTATTAATCTTGTTTATAGACCCAATTTTGTTTAAGGGCAAACGTACAATACGAGATTGTTCAGCTAAAGCTTGAAGAATCGATTGGCGAATCCACCAAACAGCATACGATATAAATTTAAAACCACGAGTTTCATCAAAACGTTGAGCCGCCTTAATTAACCCTAAATTACCTTCATTAATTAAATCGGGTAATGTAAGTCCTTGGTTTTGGTATTGTTTAGCTACCGATACTACGAAACGTAAATTAGCTTTTGTCAACTTTTCTAAAGCAATTTGATCTCCTGCTTTAATACGTTGGGCTAATTCTACCTCTTCATCAGCAGTAATTAAATCTACCTTACCAATTTCTTGTAAATATTTATCTAACGATGCGGTTTCTCTATTGGTAACCTGCTTCGTAATTTTAAGTTGTCTCATCTAAGTTTCCTGTAATTTATAATATGAATAAATAGGTCGTTCAATAGTTATACGTATATATCTATAAAAATGTTACAAAAAGTTTGAAATTATTTTTGTAATTCTAACTTTTAGACACTTAAAACTTAAAAAAGTCACGTTTATTTATTATTCTGATGTCTAGTTCTGAAATATTACTTCTAGGTAATTAAGGTTATTTAGCCTTTATTTATACTGTAAAGTTATGGTTTTTGCATTATACTGAATATTATGTACAGGTATTTTCATTTACAACATTCATTTGAGGTTGTTAAAGAAATAATAGTTGTTTAAAGTATTCTTTATCTTTTTGATAATCTTTTTTGTGGTTTTTAATAACCCCAACTTTTGAATCATCACTTTTTTGGTTATAATATGTCCCAAAATGGAAAAACATAACCAAAATTTTTTGCTTTTTTCATTTTTATACTGTGTTGCCAGTAGTGTTTTTATTTCGTTATTCGTTTTCTATTCACGTTGTACATATCAAAATCCGAATGTTTCCAGAACTTTTCAAGTCCGTTTTTCTCAATATATTCCATTTCAGATGCGTAAATTGGATAAAGTCCTGCAATGTTTATTTTATAACCCAATCCGATGTCAATATTCGCAAAGTCTTTTTTGTCCAAAATGGATGGTGCAAAGACAAGAAATGCGTCCATTTCAGATTCGTTAGATATTTTTTCTTTGAAATTAATCGTGTTGCTATAACTAAATGGACAATTACCTCTTAAACTATTTGCTAAATATCCGGCGACTTGAGCCCAAGAAGCATCTTTTGAGTCAACCGTTATTATTAATTCAGGCCTTCCAAATTTCCAGTCAGGATGATTTCTGAGTGAGAGTCCGTAAGTAATTCCAGTTATCATTCCCTTTTCAGGAACATTTTTATAAACTATACTTGTAACTCCAGCAATTCCGTCTTTTTCAGATTGCTCTTTGTAATATTCAGGTTCGGTTTGGAAAATTCTGTCCAAATGAGCCATAAACTTTTTGACTGGTGTTTTTTTCTTAAATAATCCTTTCAGCATAAAGATTGGTTTACATTACTGGCAACGGTTACGTATAGTATTAGTGGAGCGTTTAAGCACTAATTTAGTAAATAGAAACTTGCCAGCGGAAAATTCCGCAGGAATTTTCCAAGTAGGCTAAAACTAGCCATTAATTTTATGCTTTGTTAGCAATAGTTATTTTTCTATTATTTTAATAAATTCTCCTACATATTTATCTTCATAATCATAAATTCCCATAATATGTTTACTGTTAATATCCCAAAATGTAGTGTTGTTTTTGTTTGCTGAATCAAATATATTTCTTCCTAATTCATAAGGAACCTGCTGGTCAGATTTACTATGTAAAATTATAGTTGGTATATTCAGTTTTTTTATCTCTTTAATAGCAGGAAAGTCATTGTTCATCAATAAAGGTACAATCCATTTAAAGTTTTCTAAATTCAGAGCTTTTGCATAAACTTTTCCAATATCGGGAAATGAACTAAAAGTTCCTTCTAATATTAACCCTTTTACTTTTTCTTGTCTTTCACTAGCTGTCATTGTTGCAAAAGCACCTCCTAAAGATTGCCCCCAAATTACAATTGGTTTTTCCGAAATATTATTCATCTCTGCAATTTTGTCAAAAATGAATAAGGCATCTTTTTTCAAGACCAAAGAATTATTCGCTTCTCCATTTGATTTTCCAAAATTTCTGCGTTCAAAACAAAAAACTTGAAAACCTTTTTTCAAAAGAGGTTTGTAAGATTCTTGAACGGAAGACATTAAATGCATTCCTTTTCCCGAATAATGAAAAATTGTTCCTATAGATGTAATTGAATCTGGTTTAAAAAGAACTCCGTGTAATTTTACATCATTATCTACATTAAAATAAAATTCTTCATAATTCAATTCTGATTTAAATTCGACATAATTAGTTCCATTCATTTGGTAAATCATCTTGTCCGAAAATCTTGAAAAACGAAGATATAAAATGGACAAAACTATTATAGTGAAGATTGTAATTGTCAACCATTTTATAATTTTTAAAAACTTTTTCATATGATGTTTTTCTTGTTAGACTAGATGTTTTTTGTTTAGGTTACAGATTTTGTTTTAATTATTACTAACGGTTATGCATATGGAAAGTGCGATTTTGTGTGCGAGGATTTTCCGAAGGAAAATCAGAAGCAAGCAAAGAAGCAATAACCATAAGATTAAGTACTAAAATAAGCATTTTTGATATGCGATGTTGGGTTTTAGTGCTT